>NZ_JAJNSA010000180.1:0-2589 GCF_027497875.1 Streptococcus sp. SM3
CTGGGAATGGCTCTATCGCAAACGCGTCCAGTCCTTCGAAGAAATGACCAACCTTTCTAAGGACTTGATTGCGAAGTTGAATGATCAGTTTGTCGTCAACCCACTCAAGCAACGGATCGTGCAAGAGTCAGCAGACGGGACGGTCAAGTACCTCTTTGAATTGCCAGACGGCATGTTGATTGAAACCGTCTTGATGCGTCAGCACTATGGATTATCTGTCTGTGTAACGACTCAAGTAGGATGTAATATCGGTTGTACCTTCTGTGCTTCTGGTTTGATCAAAAAACAACGCGATTTGAACAATGGTGAAATCGTGTCTCAAATCATGTTGGTCCAAAAATACTTTGACGAACGTGGCCAAGATGAACGGGTCAGCCATATCGTTGTCATGGGGATCGGAGAACCATTTGACAACTATAACAATGTCTTGAAATTTATCCGGACGGTCAACGATGACAAGGGATTAGCGATTGGTGCTCGCCATATTACAGTGTCAACTTCTGGTTTGGCTCATAAAATTCGTGACTTTGCAAATGAAGGTGTGCAGGTCAATTTGGCAGTGTCCCTTCATGCTCCAAACAATGACTTGCGCTCTAGCATCATGAAGATCAACCGGGCCTTTCCAATTGAAAAATTGTTTGCGGCGATTGAATACTATATTGAGACTACGAACCGTCGGGTGACCTTTGAGTACATCATGCTCAATGAAGTCAATGATGGAGTCGAGCAAGCCTTAGAGTTGGCAGAATTGCTCAAGAATATCAAGAAATTGTCTTATGTCAACTTGATTCCTTATAATCCTGTCAGTGAGCATGACCAATATAGCCGGAGTCCAAAAGAACGGGTCATGGCCTTCTATGATACCTTGAAAAAACAAGGTGTTAACTGTGTAGTGCGTCAAGAGCACGGTACAGATATTGATGCTGCCTGTGGCCAATTGCGTTCAAATACCATGAAACGGGACCGGGAGAAAGCGATTGTTGAACATGCGCAACCTTAAACAAGGGCTGATGGATCATACAGAACTAACAAAAAGAGGAAGAAGGCTGTTACGGAGTGGCAGCTTCTTCTATTTTATCCTCTTGTGTTTGATGTGTTTTTTGCCCCAACAGCCAGAGCCAGGTATGGAAACACCGGGTATTCAACATTTCGGTCGTATCGTCGTCCTGCTAGTTCCTCTTAATTCGGTGATGAATCTTGGCCAGATTACCAGTGTCCTCCAACTCATTAAGGTCATCCTCCAAAATATAGCCAATATCTTTTTGTTAAGCCCGCTGGTCTTTCAACTTCTCTGGCTATGGCCCTGGTTGAGGAGCCGCAAACGGGTCTTGTGCTTCGGCTTTGCGATGAGCTTGTGGATTGAATGCAGCCAAGTTCTGTTAGATCTCTTGTTTGATGCCAATCGTGTCTTTGAGCTAGATGATTTGTGGACCAATACCTTAGGGGCTTATCTGGCTTATATAGGCTTTCAGTATTTCAGAGCACGATTGCTAGCAAAAAATGGTGAAATGTAAAATCCGAACATTTTAACCACTTTTTAAAATTTTTGTTGACAAAATCAGAAGCGGGAGCTATAATAGCTTCAAGACATCAGAAAAGTAGAGATTTTTCTCACTTCCAGGGAGCTTGTGGTGATTGCGAACAAGCAGTGGTGAATCTTGAAATGGGCTGATGCGTTTATGATGATGAATTTGAAACAATAAAAATTCGGTGAGCACACCTTATCGTGCACCCTGTTGTTAGACAGGTCAGAGATGTAGGAGAAAAAATAGCTTCCTACAATTGAGGTGGCACCGCGGTATCGAATCGTCCTCACACAGATTTTTCTGTGTGAGGTTTTTTGTATCTCATAGGAACCCAGTGAGACTGCAGCTCAAAGGGCCCGCGAGAGAAAAAGATCATAAACAAGATTGAAGATAGAGAAAAGAGGACACAATCATGACAGAAACAAAAGGCTATTTCGGACAATTTGGTGGATCTTTCGTACCAGAACCCATTCAAAACTTGCTCAATCAATTAGAGGAAACCTTTGAACAGTATAAAAATGATCCAGAATTTATCGCAGAATACAAACATTATTTGAAAGATTATTCTGGACGCGAAACACCACTCTACTTTGCGGAAAGTTTGACAGATCATTTAGGTGGGGCAAAAATTTATTTGAAGCGCGAAGACTTGAATCACCTAGGTTCGCATAAATTAAATAACGTCTTGGGGCAAATCCTCTTGGCTAAGCGCATGGGCAAAACTCGCGTGATTGCTGAAACAGGAGCAGGTCAACACGGTGTGGCTACAGCAGCAGCGGCAGCTAAGTTTGGCATGGCCTGTGATGTCTACATGGGGGCAGAAGACGTGGAACGCCAACGCTTGAATGTCTTCCGCATGGAAATGATGGGGGCAACCGTTCATGCGGTTGAAACCGGGACTAAGACTTTGAAAGACGCCGTTGATGCTGCGTTTGGAGCATGGATGGCGGATCTGGATGCCTTTTACGTTTTGGGTTCTGCTGTTGGCCCTCACCCTTACCCAACCATTGTGCATGAATTCCAAAAGGTGATCAGTGAAGAATCTAAACGTCAAATCTTGGAA
>NZ_JAJNSA010000181.1:0-2569 GCF_027497875.1 Streptococcus sp. SM3
GCTTAAACAAATCCCCATTAGTTAGTCGGGAACTTCCGAAGGTGAAGGGGGTGCACGATGTCGAAGCACCGAAGTATAACCGCGAACAGATTCTGAAGAATCTGGAAGAAAGTAAACTTGCGAGGGAATCCAGTAACTTTGACCAATATCTGGCGAAGGAGAAATTCCAACTAGGCTTAAACAAATCCCCATTAGTTAGTCGGGAACTTCCGAAGGTGAAGGGAACAGCGAATCCATCACCAAGTCAATCAACAACTCGAGAAATCATTGACCAAAAATTAAAAGAGTATGGTGTTTCTTGGGATGAGTTTAATAGGCTAAGGAATACACGTATCACTGAAATGTCTCAATATGAGTATGATATGATGATTGATATTCGTAAATCAATACCAAATCCAACGGAACAAACTGTTTTACAGAAGATTATTCCTGTTAAAGATGCAGATAATTATTTTGGTTCTAAAGGATGGGGTGTTGGTGGATTCATATCAAAAAGAGGAGATGTGGTTGATATTAAAACCATTGAAGATGCAGTGAATGGCTTGCGCCTTGATTATGAAAATTCTCCATTTGTTGAAACTATGATTGATGCAAATGGCAATAGGGTTGCAGTACGTGATCAGAATGGTAATTTGAAACTAAAAACAGATGCATTTGTCAGAATTGAATTTCGAACACACGACACTGATTATATAGATATTCCGATAGGTAATAGAGATGGTACAAAACTAGAGGCTGATCCAGCATCGGGTAATGGATTCATTAAGTCTGATGAATATTTGATTCCGGAGTATAAAATAGTTAAGCCAGACACCAAATTTCCTTCAGTCAAACTAACTGATGGGTCAAAAATGTATCTGAATGTTGGAGGAGAGGAAGTATTAGTAGGAGTTGTGAAAAATGGTAAAATGTATTACGTGGAGGGATGATGGATAAATTATACATAGTGGTTGATGGAATTGAACATCAATACTTTGATTGTGATAGTACAGGATATTATTTGATTTCCTATGATCCTTTATCAGAGAATAATGGTTATAAATTATTTGATTCAGAGTTGAAACAATATAGAAAATATTTGACAGATAAACAGGTTGAAAAAAAATATAAAATTATAGATTATATTTGGTTTAATGAACAAAAATGGGATATTTTTCAACGAAGTGATGATAATTTAGATAAACCCAATTCATGGGTAACGATTGTTTCCGACGATATAGAATTTTTAAATAGAAATGGATTATGGAAGGAGGAGAATTTAGTTGAAAGTAGGTATGGACATTTGTATTACTGTTCTTTACCAATCGAGGCAGAAAAGTTTTCTCTAATTCGAACTAGAAAAAATCTCCCTATATAGTTAAGATAGAAAGAAAGTAGTTTATGATGAAATCAGTTAATTTTACAATAAAAAGCAACCAATCACTAAGAATTGGTGAGGTGCTTCAAGCAGAACTTTTTGAATGTTACAGCGTTTCCGCTAAGGATGCAGGATTAAAGCCATCTGCGGACTCTCTTATTTCGGATTTCCATTCTGTTCAGTTTGGGGTCAAAGAGAAGTCTAGTCTAGGATTCCGTCTATCCTTTGATGGTCAAGCCTATCAGGTATCTGTTCCAGATTTGGCGACTGCCTCTGACTGGACTGGGGCCTTGATGTTCTTGAAAACATTGCTGGTTTTCTTAGATGTAAGAGTGTGTGAACATGATGGCGTGGACTATGATAAAGATTCCATTCTTGATTTTCATTTCACGGATATTTTCTTATCAGCTCTTTCAGAATTGACCAAGGAAGTAAAAGTTCATCCCATCGTGGAAATTATGGGAGTAAAACGTCCTATTTACATCAATGAACTCTACCTAGGGCAGATTATCCATGTGCCGGATGATCAACTCTTAAATAGTTATGACCAGCGTTTGCGCTTTACCCAACAGCTAAATGCTTATTACTCTGAGCAACAAGTTTTTAAAGTAGAGCAAAATGGAGAGAACATCATTATCCCTATCAATTATCTAAATAGTGAAGGACGAACAATCTTACCGGCTCAACCAGAGCTAGAGCCTCAATATTTACAAGAGTATCGAGGAAGTAAGGTTGCAGTTGCACGACTGTTTATCATGACAGCCGATGGCGAAAAACTAGCCGAAGTTCCTTATCGGGAATTCTTAGAGTCGTTGACTGAGGGAATTTACATGCTAGATGCCAAGTATGTGCTTGTGGACCCAATTTCTCCTGAAATGTTGCAGAAGTTATCACAAAAATAACATTCTAAGAAACTTATTAGTTTGTTCAAGATTGAAAAGTTTACCATCTGATATTTTTTTCAGGTGGTTTTCTTTTTCCTTAAGTTCCCCATTTTATTTTTTCTGTATTTATTTTATGCTATAATAAGACAAAGTTTTAATACCATCATTCAACAATAGTGCAAGTAAATACCCAGAAATAGGTAGAATAAATCAATGGAGTAAATAAATGAAAAAATTTGAAATACCAGAGCCTAAAGAATATGAATCTTTTGTTAATTTTTATCGTAGTGTGATGGAAGAAGGAAAAGAGGAAGAAGCTTTTTTAGGC
>NZ_JAJNSA010000025.1:0-27723 GCF_027497875.1 Streptococcus sp. SM3
AATCTCTATCCGTGTGATGGGCTGTTTGTAGGCAATGATGGACAAGGTCTCAAGGGCAGCCCGAGATAAACTCTGGTTGATAGGCGCCTTAGAGTATTCCTTCAAAATCTCTGAAAATTGAGGCTTGGTCACCAATCTATAAGCGCCCCCTGTCTCAATCAGGGCCAAACTGGAATCTGGGTCCTTTTCATACTTCTGAGATAATTTTTCTAAACTCTGTTGGATGCCTGTCGGTGGCAGAGAGAGGAGTTCAGCTAACTGGCGGACTCTAATCCCATCTTCACCCGCTACAAACAAGAGCGCTTCTATTTTTGCTAAAGTACTCATCTTTCCTCTCTATCAAGTCTAGCTTTGGGCCACTTGACTTTCTTCCTTCTTTTCCATGAGATAAATATCTCCGAAACTTTCCTCTTGCACGAGGATCAGCTCCTGTGTTTTGATTAACTCTAGGGTTGCTAAAAAGAGGGTAATGACCTCTTGGACATTCTGGGCTTCCTTAAACAAATCCTGCAAGCGCAATTGATCTCGTCCAGTCAAGGACTCTTTTACGATGACCATCATGTCCTCAATCTTATACTCATCCCGCAAGATAGTCGTGTGCTTCTGTGCAAACTCTTCTTTTTTCTTGGCTAGGATATTTGAAAAAGCCAAAAAGAGGTCAATGGTTGTCTTGTCATGCACAAGCTCCGCATCTTCGTAAATCAACTCTGTCGGCGCTTTGGAATAGTGCTGGGCCCGTTCCTGGTGCTTGGCTTCCAAGTGCTCACCCAAGAGCTTGAACTTGCGGTATTCTTCGATTTGAGAGAGAAGATCCTGCTCTAGGTCATCTTCCAAATCTGTCACTTCCGCTACCTTTGGTAAGAGCTTGCGGCTCTTGATCAGCATGAGCTGACTGGCCATAACCATGTACTCCCCCGTCACTTCCAGACGCATGGCCTGCAGAGTTGAGACATAGGCTAGATACTGTTCGATGACTTCCGTAATGGGCACATCGTAGATATCCATCTGGTACTTAGAAACTAGGTGCAAAAGCAAGTCCAGAGGCCCTTCAAAATCTTTTAATTTAATATCCATTATCTATATTTTTCTAAGGTCAAGACTGTTTTTAATCCTAATTTTTTTGCAATTTCGTACAAATCGACCCTGTTTTCTATTTGTCTTAGAATGAACTGTTCCCGTAGGGCTTGGGCTGATAAGGATGTAAAACCTTTCTCCTTGACAAAAGCTTCTAACTGACGAAAGGCCCACTGACGAGAATAAGCTTTCCCTGCCCTTTCAAAGAGATAGGTCTGGCCCATCAAGGGTTCCAATTCTGAAAGCAAGGTTGTAGGAATGGTGACAATTCTCTGTTGGGAAGCCTTCTTGATTCGCAACACCTGAAAATCCAGATTGATGTCCGCAACCTTGAGAGCCAAAATCTCGCTCGGCAAGAGTCCCAATTCTAAGATAAGAAGAGCCAGTAAACGCCCCTCTGGATAATTACTTTCCTGCCAAAAAGAGTCTAGGCTTAACAGTTCTGGTTTTGAGGTCTTCTTTTCAGCTTGTTTAGCTAATTCCAAACGATAAAAGTTATCCACTTCTCCTTTTTGATAGAGAAAGTAGAGAAATTGGTTACAAGCCGAAATCTTTCGCTTCTGGGCGCTGATCTTTAGATTAGCTAGCTGGGCTTTGTAAATCTTGAGACTGGTCTCCGAAATCCGCTCGCCCACTATGTCTAAAAATTGCTCCAAATCATACTTATAGGACTGCTTGGAATTGGCAGATAAGCCCTGCTTTTCTTCTAAAAAGGCTGAAATCCTGTCTCTCATTTGCATCGAATCTCATATTCCTTACTAAAGTCATGCAAGAGGGCATTCACTGCCTTGAGGATAGACTTGCGCGTGATAATCCCTTGGAAAACACCAGACGCATCCACAACCGGCAAGAAGGACTCATCTACCAGCTTGTGCAAGACCTCCGTGATGGTGAAATCAGGCGAGACGACCGCTACGTCCGTTCTCGTCATATGAACGATATCCGTATCTGCCATGATTTCTTGACTCAAGTCATGCTCCATCTGATAAGCCATAATATCTCTGAGCCCAATCGTCCCAACAAACTGTTTTTCATCTGTCACAACAGGAACACGGGTATAGGTCATCTGACTGAGCAAGAGGGTCGCGTGATCCGCATTGTGGGTATCAATCAACACGGCTAGATTTTCAGCAGGAGTCAAAAAAGTTTCCTCCTGCCCCAACAAGAAAGTTTCAAACTCCTTGGCAATCATCGGCTAAACTCCTTGGACAAGCCTGGATACACCTCATGGGCTCGTGTCAAAAAGTCCACTTTAAAATAACTGTCATCAATCTCCACACGAGCATAGAGACATTCTCTGACGGTACCACGTGGTTGACTGATGGAGCCTGGATTTAGAAAGAGGGTCTTGCCTTCCATCCAAGCGCTTGGCACATGCAAGTGACCATAAAGGCAGATATCGGCCTCTTCTTCCTGAGCCCAGTAGTCCAACTTTTGAAAGTTGAAATTGATGTCAAACAAGTGACCATGGGTTTGGATAATCTTGGTCGAACCAAGCTCAGTCACCAAACGTTCTGGGTAGCCGGCGTAGAAGTCCATGTTCCCTTTAACAACACGGATGCCTTCCCAAAGGGGAGAATCAGGACGCAGTTCAGAATCGCCGTTATGAAAAACGGCGTCAACTTTGCCTAAATAGCGATCACGGATTTCTTCCACAATCAAGCTATCGCCATGGGAATCGCTCATTACAATGATGGTTTGCTTTGCCATGATGGAAATACCTCCAAAAGTTTCTTAACGGCTAAGGCACGGTGAGATTGACTATTTTTTTCTTCAAGGGTTAATTCAGCTGAGGACTTGCCTGTCTCTCCTACAAGGAAGAGAGGATCGTAACCAAATCCATTTTCACCCTTAGGTTCAAAGTTAATGTAGCCTGGCCAGTCTGCTTCAACAACCAAGCTTTCCTTGTTTGGACTGGCCACGACTAGGGTTGTATGGAATTGAGCCGAGCGGTCCTTGAGTTCAAAGACCATGGCCAATTCGTGCAAGAGTTTGGCATTGTTTTCACGGTCAGTAGCTCCCACACCTGCGAAACGAGCTGACCAGACACCTGGCAAGCCACCAAGGACATCGACTTTGAGACCTGAGTCATCTGCCAAAACCATCTTGCCCGTTAATTGAGAAATGGTTTCTGCCTTGAGGCGGGCATTTTCTTCAAAGGTCATGCCTGTTTCTGCTACTTCAGGCAAGTTAGGATAGTCATTGAGATTTTCCACATCGTAGCCTAGCTTGTCAAAGATTGCTCGAAATTCCTTGGTCTTGCCTTCGTTACGAGTCGCAATCAATAAGGTTTCTCTGACCTTGTTTGTCTCAAAGAATGCTTCTACATCAACACCTTCTTTAGGCAATTCTACATGCAGGAGTTGCCCATTTTCAACTAAGAGAAAAGCCCCCTGACGTTGGATGACTTCCACATTTCGTCCCATTTCTTGGTTGAGGATATCTACCACAAAAGACAATAAACGGTAGAGAGAACCATAGCGTAAAACAGTAACAGAAACAGGAAAACCTCGATCCTCATCTCGAAATCTTTGGGCAAACTCCAATAGAGGAAAATCCAAGTCATCATCCGTCAACGTCCGGACGCCACCAAAAATACCATAGGACCCAACATACCAGTCCTGGTCATCCTTGTATTCATAAATTTTATTTGTCATAATTCTACATGCTCCACATGAATCTCTTTTTCCAGCCATTCTTCACCAATTTGTGCAAAACTTTGGCTGCTGGCTGTTGTGTAAAAACGGTGATGGAGTGGTCCAGCATCGCGACCACGATTGATTTCAAAATAATTAAGTAAGACTGATATATCCCGTACGCACTCTGCCCCACTATCAATGAGCTGAACCTTGGGCCCCATGACATTTTGAATAATAGGTCTGAGCAGTGGGTAATGGGTACAGCCCAAAATCAGGCTATCTACCTTTCCAACCAAGGGACGTAGGGTTTCATAGACCACTTTCTTAGTGACACTGGTTGACAGGGCACCCGACTCCACCAAGGGAGCAAACTTGGGACAGGCCAAACTCTCCACCTGTAAGTCTGGATCCAGATCGTTGATTTTCTGACGATAGATGTCAGATTGTACTGTCATGGGCGTTCCAATGACTCCGATTTTTCCACCTTGACTGGACTTGATAGCTGCCGAAGCTCCTGGCAAAATCACACCTAGGACAGGAATATCTAGTTGAGCCTTGATTTCTTCCCAGACGACCGCAGTCGCAGTATTACAAGCAATGACAATCATTTTGACATCCTTGGTCAAGAGAAAGTTGACCAACTGCCAAGTATATTCACGAATTTGCTCAGCAGGACGGGGCCCGTAAGGCGCCCGTGCCGAATCTCCAATATAGACGATTTCTTCATGGGGAAGTTGGCGCATGAGCTCGCGCACAACGGTCAAGCCCCCGACACCCGAATCCAAAAAACCAATTGGTCGATTATCCATACAGTCTTCTTTCTATTCTTTTTCTGATTGATAGTTCATTATGATTACCGTTCCTTATGAACTGAATAATGACAGCCTAATCAACAACTATCTCTCTTAATCATAATCAAATATCAATAGAATGCAAGGAAAAAGTCTCATCCCTAAACCATAGTCAACATAGTGAGAAGTCTGGAACTTTCATCCCAGACTTTTCCTTATTTATTTTTTCTTTTTATTGTTAGCAAGGGCTGCCTTTTGTTGGCGGATGATTTGGTGGTAAACTTGTTGTACCTTAGCTTCGCTTGGTTTTTGACCATTTGCACTCAAAAGAGTACGAACTGCTTCAACATTCAAACGTGGGTTATCAGCGAATTCTTTTTCGATTTGCTTACGAACCAAGTACATTCCTCCAAGAGCTCCTCCTAGAAAAGCTAGCACAATCAATACAATTGCTAAAAGTAAATCCATCATATTTCTCCTGTTTCTTTTTGAGTCTCTTTCATTATACCACAAACTAGTCACCCTGACTAGTTTGTTTTACGCTTTCAGGGATGGGTAGGCTGTAATTAAAGTTGGCTTATCTTTCTAGTCAAAACTAGAAATAATATAAAAAATACACTCTCTTACCATTCGTTTCCTCCACTTTTTTAATACAAAACAATATCAAATATATATCCTTCTCTAATCCTCTTGACAACACTTCATTAGCTGGTAAAATTAGATTAACAAGACAATATAGAAACAAGAGCTTGCTTCATAAAAATGAAAGCGCTTTTAATTAATGAAGGAGGTTTCTATGGAAAAAATTTGGAGGGAGAAATCCTGTCGCTACAGTATTCGAAAGCTAACAGTCGGCACAGCCTCTGTTTTGCTTGGAGCGGTTTTTCTAGCTAGTCATACCGTCTCTGCTGATACTATTGAAGTAAAGCAAAACGAGCCTGCATTAGAGAAAACTACAGTTAAGACAGACACTATAACGAAAGCAAGTGAATCAACTGAGCATACACAGCCAAACGTGCCAATTGATCATACAAAACCAGTTCTAGCTAATAATAGTTCTTCTGAAAGTAAACCCGCTAATGCTGATGTTACTTCTGCTACAACTAATCAAGCCAGTACTGAGGCTATTGTAAAACCTAATGAAAATAAGGAAACCGAAAAACAAGAACTACCTGTGACAGAACAAAGCAACTATCAGCTAAACTATGATCGACCAACAGCTCCTTCCTATGATGGCTGGGAAAAACAAGCCCTCCCAGTTGGGAATGGTGAAATGGGTGCTAAGGTTTTTGGTCTCATCGGCGAGGAGAGAATCCAATACAACGAAAAAACTCTTTGGTCAGGTGGACCGCGTCCCGACAGTACCGACTATAATGGAGGAAACTATCAGGAACGGTATAAAATTTTAGCAGAAATTCGTAAGGCTCTTGAAGACGGAGATCGCCAAAAAGCCAAACGATTAGCTGAACAAAATCTAGTTGGACCAAACAACGCCCAGTATGGACGTTATCTAGCCTTTGGTGATATCTTCATGGTCTTCAATAACCAGAAAAAGGGGCTGGATACAGTTACAGACTATCACCGTGGTTTGGATATCACAGAAGCCACTACTACAACTTCTTACACCCAAGATAGGACAACCTTCAAACGTGAAACCTTCTCCAGCTATCCTGATGATGTCACCGTGACCCACTTGACCCAAAAAGGGGACAAAAAACTTGATTTTACAGTTTGGAATAGCTTAACAGAAGATTTACTTGCTAACGGAGACTACTCAGCGGAATATTCTAACTACAAGAGTGGCCATGTTACGACAGACCCAAATGGTATCCTACTAAAAGGTACAGTCAAAGATAATGGCCTCCAGTTCGCATCCTATCTAGGAATTAAAACGGACGGAAAAGTTACTGTCCATGAGGATAGTTTAACAATCACAGGAGCTAGCTACGCTACGCTTTTACTCAGTGCCAAGACTAACTTTGCTCAGAATCCAAAAACAAACTATCGCAAAGACATTGACCTCGAAAAAACAGTTAAAGGCATTGTAGAAGCAGCTAGGGGCAAAGACTACGAGACACTTAAAAAGAACCATATCAAAGACTATCAAAGTCTCTTTAACCGCGTCAAACTAAACCTAGGTGGAAGCAATGCTGCTCAAACGACAAAAGAGGCCCTTCAGACCTATAACCCTAGCAAAGGGCAAAAACTGGAAGAACTCTTCTTCCAATACGGACGTTATTTATTGATTAGTTCATCTCGCGATCGGACAGATGCCCTTCCTGCCAACCTACAAGGAG
Source organism: Streptococcus sp. SM3 (assembly GCF_027497875.1). Next base: position 6,802 of record NZ_JAJNSA010000025.1, read on the forward strand.
TCTGGAACGCCGTAGACAATCCACCTTGGAACGCTGACTACCACCTCAATGTCAATTTGCAAATGAACTATTGGCCAGCCTACATGAGCAATCTAGCTGAAACAGCCAAGCCAATGATCAATTACATTGACGATATGCGTTACTATGGCCGTATCGCTGCTAAGGAATACGCCGGTATCGAATCCAAAGATGGACAAGAAAATGGCTGGCTGGTTCATACCCAGGCGACACCATTTGGCTGGACTACTCCTGGTTGGAATTACTACTGGGGCTGGTCTCCAGCAGCTAATGCCTGGATGATGCAGAACGTCTATGACTACTATAAATTCACAAAGGATGAAACTTATCTAAAAGAAAAGATTTATCCAATGCTCAAGGAAACAGCTAAGTTCTGGAATTCCTTCTTGCACTATGACCAGGCCAGCGACCGTTGGGTATCTTCTCCATCCTATTCACCTGAACACGGTACCATTACCATTGGAAATACCTTTGACCAATCACTAGTCTGGCAGCTATTCCATGACTACATGGAAGTCGCCAACCATCTGAATGTCGACAAAGACTTAGTTACAGAGGTCAAGGCTAAATTTGACAAACTAAAACCACTTCACATTAACAAAGAAGGACGTATCAAGGAATGGTACGAAGAAGACAGCCCACAATTCACTAATGAAGGCATTGAAAACAACCACCGTCACGTTTCCCATCTAGTTGGTCTCTTCCCAGGTACGCTCTTTAGCAAAGATCAAGCTGAATACCTAGAAGCTGCGCGTGCTACCCTCAACCACCGTGGAGATGGTGGTACTGGTTGGTCTAAGGCCAATAAAATCAACCTCTGGGCTCGTCTCTTAGACGGTAACCGTGCCCATCGCTTGCTCGCTGAACAGCTCAAATATTCAACCCTAGAAAACCTTTGGGATACGCACGCACCTTTCCAAATCGATGGAAACTTTGGAGCAACCAGTGGAATTGCAGAAATGCTTCTTCAATCACACACTGGCTACATTGCACCATTGCCAGCCCTTCCAGATGCTTGGAAAGACGGTCAGGTTTCTGGTCTGGTTGCTCGTGGTAACTTTGAAGTCAGCATGAAGTGGAAAGATAAAAACCTGCAAAGCTTGTCCTTCCTGTCAAATGTCGGTGGAGACCTAGTTGTAGATTATCCAAATATCGAAGCCAGTCAGGTTAAGGTTAATGGTAAATCTGTCAAAGCAACTGTTCTGAAAGATGGCCGCATTCAACTGGCAACACAAAAAGGTGATGTCATTACCTTTGAACATTTCCCTGGTCGTGTAACCAGTCTGACAGCAGTTAGACAAAATAGCGTCACTGCCGAACTTACCTTCAACCAAGTAGAAGGCGCTACCCACTATGTTATCCAAAGACAAGTGAAAGACGAATCCGGCCAAACCTCTGCAAGCAGAGAATTTGTGACCAATCAAACCCATTTTATCGACCGTTCGCTCGACCCTCAACTCGCCTACACTTATACTGTTAAGGCTATGCTGGGTAATGTTTCTACACAGGTATCCGAAAAGGCCAATATCGAAACCTATAACCAGTTGATGGATGACCGTGATAGCCGAATCCAATACGGTTCTGCATTTGGAAACTGGGCAGACTCAGAATTATTTGGAGGGACAGAGAAGTTTGCCGATCTTTCACTAGGTAACTATACAGATAAAGATGCGACAGCAACCATAGATTTCAATGGTGTTGGCATTGAAATCTATGGTCTCAAATCATCTCAATTGGGAATCGCTGAAGTCAAAATCGATGGTAAATTAGTCGGTGAACTGGACTTCTATACTGCAGGTGCAACTGAAAAAGGTAGCCTTATCGGTCGCTTCACAGGATTGTCAGATGGTGCTCATGTGATGACTATCACTGTAAAACAAGAGCATAAACACCGTGGCAGTGAACGTTCCAAAATCTCCTTAGACTACTTTAAAGTTTTACCGGGACAGGGAACAACCATTGAAAAAATGGATGACCGTGACTCTCGCATTCAATACGGATCTCAATTCAAAGATTGGAGCGATACTGAATTATATAAGAGCACAGAAAAATATGCGGACATCAATAACGCCGACCCAAGTACCGCTTCAGAAGCTCAAGCAACCATTCCATTTACTGGAACAGGTATTCGAATTTACGGACTTAAAACATCCGCTCTCGGAAAAGCTCTCGTGACACTAGATGGCAAAGAAATGCCAAGTCTAGACTTCTACACTGCTGGCGCTACCCAAAAGGCAACCTTAATTGGAGAATTTACTAATCTGAGCGATGGCAATCATATTTTGACATTGAAAGTTGATCCAAATTCACCAGCAGGACGCAAGAAAATCTCTCTAGACTCCTTTGATATCATCAAAGCCCCTGCTGTTGGTATAGATAGTCCAAGTATCGCACCACTTAAGGAAGGGGATAAAAACATCTCTTTAACTCTTCCAGCTGGAGATTGGGAAGCCATCGCTGTGACCTTCCCAGGCATCAAAGATCCACTCGTTTTACGCAGGATAGACGATAATCATCTAGTTACGACTGGAGATCAGACTGTCTTATCAATTCAAGATAATCAGGTACAAATCCCTATCCCTGACGAAACCAATCGAAAAATTGGAAATGCGATAGAAGCTTATTCTATCCAGGGAAATACAACAAGCAGTCCTGTAGTAGCTGTCTTTACCAAAAAGGATGAGAAGAAGGTTGAGAATCAGCAACCAACTACAAGCAAGGGAGATGACCCTGCTCCTATTGTAGAAATTCCTGAATACACTAAGCCTATCGGTACAGCTGGACAGGAACAACCGCCTGTAGTAAATATTCCGGAGTATACTAAACCTATAGGTACAGCCGGACAGGAACAACCGCCTGTAGTAAACATTCCTGAGTACACTAAACCTATCGGAACAGCGGGACAAGAACAGCCACCTACCGTTTCTATTCCTGAGTACACTGAGCCTATCGGAACGGCTGGACAGGAACAACCACCTACTGTTTCTATCCCTGAATACACTAAACCTATCGGAACGGCTGGACAGGAACAACCGCCTGTAGTAAATATTCCTGAGTACACTCAACCTATCGGCACAGCAGGACTAGAACAACCGCCTACTGTTTCTATCCCTGAGTACACTCAACCTGTCGGGACAGCGGGACAAGAACAACCGCCTACCGTTTCTGTTCCTGAATATAAACTTCGTGTCTTAAAGGATGAAAAGACTAAAGTTGAAATTATTGGAGGAGCAACTGAATTAGAGGGAGTTTCTCATATTTCTAGTAGACGCGTATTAACTCAAGAACTATTTGGTAAGACCTATGATGCTTACGATCTTCACCTTAAAAATTCAACAGACCAGAGTTTACAACCAAAAGGATCTGTCTTGGTTCGCTTGCCTATTTCCTCTGCTGTCGAAAATGTTTACTACCTAACTCCATCAAAAGAGTTACAGGCACTCGATTTTACTATTCGCGAGGGAATGGCAGAATTTACGACTAGTCATTTCAGCACCTATGCAGTCGTTTATCGAGCTAATGGAGCATCAATTACTGCAAATCAAAAACCAAGTGAAACAGATATCAAACCATTAGCCAACAGCTCTAAGCAAGTTTCATCTAGTCCAGACCTTGTTCAATCGGCAAATCATTCTCCTAAAGAACAACTTCCAGCTACTGGTGAAACATCCAATCCACTACTATTCTTGTCAGGATTGAGTCTAGTCCTAACAGCAACTTTTCTACTTAAGAGTAAGAAGGATGAGTCCAACTAACTTTTAAGCACACAAAAATCAGGATGAAGATAAGCTTCATCCTGATTTATTTTTTACAGTAGGTATAAAAAGGCTAGTGTCAAAAGACTTGCTAGAAGCCCCACTCCCCAAAAGAAGAAGTCAACCTTCCACTCGCTCCAAGGATTTCCTTTACCAGACAATCCTCCAAGCTCAAAATGGTGATGTACAGGCGTCATACGGAAAATACGTTTACCACCAGTCATTTTGAAATAGCTGACTTGCATCATGACCGAAGTTGTTTCAAAGACATAAACAATTCCTATAATCAAGAGAGTCCATTCTTGGTGGAGGGCCATAGAGATAGCTGCCAGCATTCCACCTAAAGCCAAACTTCCCACATCTCCCATAAAGACCTTAGCAGGCTTATGGTTAAAGACAAAGAAACCAAGCAAACCACCAATCATGGCAAGAATCACTAGAAGGATATCCATCTGACCTTGCACATAGGCAATAACTCCATAGGCAGACAAGCTAATCACAACGGAAATACTAGCTAGACCGTCAATACCATCTGTCAAGTTGACTGCGTTTGAAAAACCGACTAGCCAGAAAAGAGCGAAGATAATATAGAAAATCCCTAAATGCACTTGGTAGCCAAAGACAGAGAGCATATCGCCCCCACGCTCATAAAAAAGGTAGAAAATGACGCCACCTAGCAGCTGAAGAGCCAATTTCTGTTTGGGATTAAGGCCCTCATTGATTTTACGGAAGACCTTGAGGAAGTCATCTAAAAAACCAACCAAACCATACAAGACCAAAATAAACAAAACCATACCAACATTATTGGTCAATTGTTTTGAAAAAAGAGCGACGAGGAAACTCACCACAACTGCAGCAATGAGGAAAACAAGCCCCCCCATTGTAGGAGTCCCAGCTTTTGCCTGGTGCTGTTTGACATCCTCATGCATCTGCTGGCCTGTAATTTGCGCCTTTCTATAAAATTGGATAAAGGCCGGAATTCCTACTAAAGTTAGTAAAAATGTCACAATTCCAGCACTGATGGAAATAAACATATTAGTCTCCTAAAGTTAATTTAATTTTTTTAATGTTTTTGATAGCTGTATTGGTCCGAACGTCTTGCTTTTGGACGACGGAACCTGAACCTTCAAATTCTAGCTCAATATCCAACCATTTAGCAAAGGCCTCAGCAGTCTCTTTTTTCCAGCCATACATATCTGGAATTTCTTCTACCTTATCCGATAAAAGGAGAACTTGTTGGTTTGGTGCAAGATTTTTTCCTTCTTCTACAGAAGTCTCTTTAATCTTTGTTCCAGTACCAACAACGATTGGTTGCACAATATTTCGACGTAAGGCTTCCGCCAAATCACCAGGTGAAATATCCTTGATGCTAGGCATTGCATACGAAGATTCTGTCGTCACTTGATCTAAATTCTTAGCTGGAGATTGAAGGTTCAGAGATTCTTTCATCGCTGAAGCCCGCTCCAAGATTGGATTGGAAAACTCTCCCAACTGGGCAGCTGAATAATGCTCAGGCTGTTGAACCGTTACATACAAGATAAAATCAGGATTTTCAGCAGGATTCATAGTCACAACTGAGAAAATATAATTGGTAGAACCAACCAAGTATCCTCCATTTTTCTCATCAGCGATTTGAGCCGTACCGGATTTAACTGCTACATTTTGTCCAGGAACTGTTATAATTGGCTTTCCTGTGTAGTGATTATACATAGTTCCATATAGAGGGTCCGTCCCAACTAATATCATGTTAGTACGAGTCAAGCTTGCTGCATCTTCAGATACAGGTTTTCCTACAATCTCTTTTTGAGACTTTCGTACAGACTGATTGTTAGTATCATAAATAGCACTTATAAATTTTGGCTCCAGCATAACTCCATCATTAGCAATAGCTGTAAAGGCACGAAGCATTTGTGTTTGTGTTACTGAAATCCCTTGCCCAAATGAGCTTTGAGCAATACTGACAATATTATCAGCTGGAAGTTGACCAGCGTATTCATCTGTCAAACCAAAGCGAGTTGGGACCCCAAATTTAAAGCGGTTTAGATAATCCAACCAAGTAGCATCTCCCATTTTTTGTTCAAGTAGACTCATTCCAACATTACTGGAGTGAGCGAAACCTTGTGAGAAAGTCATCATCCCACCAGTAGTCAAACCATCATTAACATCCCAATCTCGAGTCGTCGCATCCGCTATTTTAAATTCACTGCTATTGAAGTATTCTCCACTTGGGAAGGTATTATTATCAATAGCAGCAGCAAGCGTCATGACCTTCATGGCTGACCCTGGTTCATAGTTACTTTGATAAAGAATGTCACGCCAAACAAAGTCCTCAGTGATTCCTTCTTTAGTATCTGCATTAAAGGTAGGTCGTTGGGTGGTAGCGAGAATTTCACCGGTCTTTGCACTGACCAAGGTCGCGGTCATATACTTACCTTTTACTTTTTCTAGAAAGGCATCCATCTGAGTTTCCATGAAAGATTGTAGCGGACTAGACAATGTTGTATAAACATCCTTGCCATCCACAGTTTGTTGCGATACCAGTTCTGTACCTGGTACGATATTTCCTACACGGTCTTTTTCATAGGTAATAATACCGTCTGTCCCAGCAAGAATGGTATTTAAAGAACTCTCCAAACCAGAAGTCCCTAACAAACTCTTACTACCATCCTCATTTTCATGAAGTTGGGCTAAGCCAATAAAGCTAGAAGCAAATTGTCCATTTGGGTAGCTTCTGTTAGGGCTAGTTGTAAAGTCAATCCCTTCCACACTAGCATCTTTTAAATCTTTTTTAATAGCCATCATATTGGCATATGTAATCCCATTTCCTTTTGCACCAAAGGAAACTTGGGTCAGATTTGGTTGAGCTAATTGCTCTTTCACATAAGCTTCATCCATGTCTAAATACTTATGGAAGACTTCAGCTACCTTATTAAACTGCGAATCCTCTACATAAAGAATTTTTCCAGTTGCTGACTTGTATTTTTTATCAATAACAGCATAGACGTTATAGGAAGTCGCATCTTCAGCAATAGGCACTCCATTTCGGTCATAGATAGTCCCGCGTTTGGCAGGAACTGTTCGGGTTGTTTGGTGAACCTTTTTAGCCTCTTTTACCAAGTCAGTACCAAATATATTACCTTTTGCAATAATATAAGCAAAATTGGCCAAAAAGAGGCCGAAAAGGGCAACAGCTAAAAAGCTGAGGTACTTGCCAACTATCCTACGGTTTTTTGCTGGAGATTTACGATTTTTTATCGCAAATCGGGTTATTTTTTCTGTCCATTTCATATCTTACTCCGCTGTTCGGATATTTTCATTATTCAATTTCAAATCTTTTTTATCTGCAATTTCTTTCAAGCGCTCGGAACGAATCAATTCATTCACTTCCTGCTTAGCATCATCCAGCTCTGTCTTCTTCTCCTCTATCTGCGCATTGATTTTTGTCAAATCACTTTGCACTTGCAAGAGCCGTGTCTGCATAAAGATAATGCTCACTGCTAAAACGAGAGCCGTAAAAGCGATGGAAAGATAAAAAGCCTTCTCCACACGTGAGAATTTTTTTATACGATTCTGCAAGAATTGACTGGTTGTTTCTTTCTTATCTACCATTTTTTCCTCTTACTTGTGAATTTTTCTGGCCACGCGCAACTTAGCTGAGTGCGAGCGGTTATTGGCTTCTAATTCTTCTGCACTTGGCAAGATTGGCTTACGGGACACCAATTCCATCTTAGGCTTGAGATCATCTGGGATGAAAGGCAAACCTTTTGGAACTTCAACCGTTGAAGCTTCCTTGAACAATTGCTTGGTCAAGCGGTCTTCTAGTGAATGGAAGGTAATCACTGAGATTCTACCATCTAGAGCCAACATCTCCATAGCCTGCTGGATGGATTCATCTGCTGCTCCCAGTTCATCATTGACTTCAATCCGAATAGCCTGGAAGATCTGCTTGGCAGGATGGCCCTTCTTCTTGAGCTCCTTGGCAGGTTTGGCCGACTTGATGATCTCTGCCAACTCAGTCGTTGTCTCGATTGGCTTGACTTCACGTGCTTGTTCAATCTTACGCGCAATCTGTTTAGAAAACTTATCCTCACCATACTTGAAGAAAATACGAACCAAGTCATGATAGTCATAGTGATTCACCACTTCATAGGCTGTCAGACTAGCTTCCTGATTCATCCGCATGTCCAGTGGCGCATCCTTTTTATAAGAAAAACCACGCTCACGCTGGTCCAATTGAGGACTAGACACTCCCAAGTCATAACAAATTCCATCAATTTCCTGAACACCAGCTTCGCGCAAACGTGCCTGTAAATGACGGAAGTTATCCTTTATAAAAGTCACCATCCCCTTTTCAATGTAAGGTGCCAAACGTTTTTGCGCATTGTCAATGGCATTCTGGTCCTGGTCAAAGGCATAGAGATGGCCTTTTTCACTTAATTTACTTAATAAATATTCGCTATGGCCTGCTCCACCCAAGGTCGCATCAACGTAAACACCGTCAGGTTTCACATCAAGCATATCAATCGTTTCGTGGAGTAAGACCGTTACATGATGAAATTCTTTTGTCATATCCTATCTATTTTACCACAAATCCGACCAGCTTGCACTAGTCAGGCAAATAGGTCAAGAAAAGTAAGATTTCTTTAAGAAATATGTCAAATATGCTTGACATCTATTTCATAGAAGAATATAATATAGTCAAATATATACGACACAAATTAGAAAGGAGTCCAGATGAATCGTGTGAAAGAATTTCGCAAGGAACTAGGTATTTCCCAGCTCGAACTAGCCAAGGATATCGGTGTCTCGAGACAAACCATCAATATGATTGAGAACGACAAGTACAACCCAACTCTGGAACTCTGTCTCAATCTCGCCCGCAGTCTCCAAACTGACCTCAACAGTCTCTTTTGGGAGGAAGATTTTTAAAAAAGGAGCAAACTTATGAAAAAAGAAACCTTCACTGAAAAACTCATCAAACGCATATACGGAATTTCTGGCCCTCTCGACGAACACAAACGACGCGAGGCTGATCGTATTGGCAATCAAGTCTTTATCATCCTCTTTTATCTGATGACGTTTGGGAATCTCATCCCCTTCGTCCTCGCTTATAAATACCCGCAAATTGTCGCTATCGGCTATCCAATCATTGTCTTTATGATTTCCATGATTTCTTCTCTCTATGTGCTCTCCCAAACCAAAAAAACAGGCATCACAGCTATTGATCCAGATATGCTGAGCGAGAAAGAAAGTAAGCAACTACACTACCCTGGTCTGAAAGCGGGTTTGTTTGTTGGTCTATTGATATTTTTTATAACACCTCTTCTCCATATACTGCTAGGTGAGAGCCAGGACTATCTTCAGTCTCTTCTCACTTTTAAAAATATTTTTTCAAGTATTCTCCATTCTTTCTTCTTCGGAGTGATTATACAAATTATCATCTCCCGTCGCATTGAAAAAGCTAAGAAAGATCAAGATGAGGATTAGGAGGTGCCCTATGAAATCATTACTAACTTTACTTACCTATCATCTTTTGTTCAGTTCTCTGTTCATCTTCATCATCGTTTCAGGGAACTTGCCAATCAGCGAGATATTCCTCGTGCTAGTCTTTGTTCCAGCACTTAACAAAGGACTGAATTATCTAAAGATTGACTCTCCAAAAACGCGCATACTCAACTTAGCACTATACTTTATAATTCTATCTTTTCCACAACTGATGCTCATCTCAAGCGGTTGGAAATATTATTTACTGTTCACTATCGCTATCCTTTCTTCTATTACTTATCTTTATTATCTCTATCAATTCGTAAAAGAAACAAAATAACATCGTTCATTTAGGAGAAATCACCCATGAAAAAAGAAGACTTAACAACTCGCTTACTTCGAAATTTCTTTCGCATCCAAGGCCCTTTTGATGAATGCCGACAAGAGATTATCTACAAAGCCTGCGCCCGTTCCATGATCCAAATCTTTTACTCTTCCTTCATTCTCTTCCTATTCTATATTTTGTTCGGAAGCTTTATAGAAATTGTTCGAAATGTTATGCCCTACATCTATTTTGGACTCATTTTGTTCATGAGTATAAAAGCTCAAAAAGCCGTCCAAGAGCTTCATCTTGAAAAGGATGACAAATCAGAAATCATCCTCAAAACCTACAGCAAAACCCAAATCAAATTTAGGAGTTGGATTGTGTTTATCGGTATTCAGATTGGCTTCTTTACCTTACTCATCTTTCATAAAGTCTTCGTTCAGCAGATGTCCCTTTCAGATTTTATGAAGTTGCTCATGCAATTCGATAAAAGTGGTCCTTTCCTGATGTATGGCCTGATTATCGGAAGTATTTTCGGAACCCTGACCTACGGATTTCTATCATTACAGGAGGAGAAAACTCCTAAAAATACCAAACAGAAGGAGAAAAGCAAGCAATGACTTCACTATACGATTTTTCAGTCTTGAACCAAGACCATCAAGAAACTCCACTAGAGACCTATCGTGGTAAGGTTCTCTTGGTTGTCAACACTGCTACTGGATGTGGTTTAACGCCCCAGTACCAAGGACTTCAAGAACTCTATGATCGCTATCAAGAACAAGGTTTTGAGATTTTAGACTTCCCTTGCAATCAGTTTATGGGACAAGCACCAGGTAGCCCAGAGGAAATCAACAGCTTCTGTAGCCTACATTACCAGACCAGCTTCCCACGTTTTGCCAAGATCAAAGTCAACGGCAAGGAGACAGATCCCCTCTATGTTTGGTTGAAAGAACAAAAATCTGGCCCGCTGGGAAAACGAGTCGAATGGAATTTCGCTAAGTTTCTCATCGATCGTGATGGGCATGTCTTTGAACGCTTCTCTTCAAAAACAGACCCTAAACAAATTGAAGAGGCGATACAAAAATTACTCTGACTTTTTTTGAATACATTCTTTCATTCAGTTTAATTCTTGAAAGGATGTATTTTTTTCTTTAAAAAGTGAAAGAATTTCTTTAAATTAGGTTTACTTTCTCTATTGCATTTCTTGGAACAATTTAGTATATTTGTTATGTTAAGGTTTTTAGGTTATTTTAAAGATTAAGATAACAATTTTAATTTTTTTATTCTAAAATGAAAGCGCTTAAACAGAGGGGGTAATTAGTCTCAAACTATTGCACAAAATCTAACTATCGCTAAAGAAAATCGTTTCCAAGTCATACTTGGGCTCAGACAGTAGCTGACTGTCTTTATTCAAACTAGGAGTACATTATGAATCGATACCTTTTTGAAAAAGGGCAAACTTTTAGCATCAGAAAATTAACCGTTGGAGTTGCTTCGGTTATGGTCGGACTCGCTTTTTTTGCATCTGGAACAGCACTAGCTGACGAAGCAAAAATTGAAGCTACAAGCTCTCAACCAAATGTAGAAAAATTGGCCGAAACTGAAAAAACCAAACCAGAAGTCAAAAATGAAAGTCCTGTAATTTCTACACCTCAAGAGTCAGAGAAAGCAGAGAAATCAGAAAAAACTGTTAAACCAGTAGAAGAAAAATCTGTAGCAGAAACTAAAACTACTGACTTGCTTCCTGAAGAAATCCACGATCAAGCTTATCCTGATGCACCCGTGAAAAACATAGATACTTCAGCAATCGTAGACAAGAAGGATAGTCCTAAAGTTGAGACAGAAAGCATTCTAAAAAACAAGGAAGAACTTCCAAAAGAAGCTGAAAATGGTAATCGTGCAATTATCAACGGTGGTCTAGATTTGAAGCACGTCCCTTATGAAGGACAACCTGCTACTGCTGCTAGTATGATTTACACTATTTACAATGGTGGTTCCCAACGCTATATCGTGTCTGGTTCTGGTATTTTTGTGGCACCAAATGTCATCTTGACTGTTGCCCACAACTTTTTAGAATCAAACCGTGATACAAAAGAAGGACATATTCGAGGCGGAGATTCTGCTAAGTTTTACTATAACCTCGGTTCTAATTCTGCTGTTCGCAATTCTCAACCTGTAACGGGTAATACTACTCTATTCAAAGAAGAAGATATTCATTTTTGGAACAAGAAAGAATTTGGAAAAGGATATCAAAATGACTTGGCTGCTGTTGTAGCACCTGTTCCTCTTCAAATCGCTAGTCCAAATAAAGCTGCTACCTTTGTTCCCTTGGCAGAAAATAAAACCTATCAACCTGGGGACCCTGTTAGCACGATTGGATATCCAACTGATTCAAGCTCACCTGAGCTCAAAAAACCAATTGTATCTGGTCAACTTTACAAGGCTGATGGTGTCGTGAAATCTGTTGATAATTATGATGATAAAGGCTCAAAAGGCATCACCTATCATATGACTTCTGTTTCAGGACTTTCAGGTGCTGGTATTATCAACGGTGATGGTAAAGTAGTCGGTGTTCACCAACACGGCACAATTGAAAACGGCATCCCTGACAAAGACCGCTTCGGTGGCGGAATCGTCCTCTCACCTGAGCAAGTCAAATGGGTAAAAGATATTATCGCAAAATATGGCGTCAAAGGTTGGTACCAAGGTGATAATGGGAAACGATATTACTTTACTCCTGAAGGAGAAATGTTCAGAAATAAAACTGCTGTTATTGGCGAAAATCAATATTCTTTCGATGAAAATGGTGTTGCGACACTCATTAAAGGAATCGATTACGGACGTGTAGTTGTCCAACACGTAGATGAAACTGGTAATCCAATCAAAACTGATGATACTTTTGTTGAAAAAACTGAAGTTGGAACAGCTTTTGATTATAACTTCAAAAGAGAAATCGCTAAGACTGACTTCTATACAAAAAATCAAGAGAAATACCAGATTGTCTCTATTGATGGCGTCGAAATCAACAAACAACTCAAAGATGAGTGGACCTACAACGTCGTCAGCAAAACAGCTCCAGGAACACGGGTCATCAAGGTGGTTTATAAAGTGAATAAAGGTTCATTTGCCATTCATTATCGTTTGAAAGGCTCAGAGCAAGAATTAGCAGATGTTGTTACTGATAATAATGACGGAAAAGAATACGATGTTTCCTTTGTAAACACTTTTGAAGCAAAAGAAATCGCAGGCTACCGCGCAATCACTCCACGCTTAGAAGCCAGCATCCAGCACAAGGGTGTGAATGATGTTGTCTTTGAATACGAAAAAATCTCTGATAGCTCTAATCCGACTTCAACTGTTTTACCTGCTGCTCATCCAGAAGATAAGGAAACAGAAATTGGAAATCACGGTCCCCTTCCAAGCAAGGCTCAACTTGATTATCACAAGGAAGAATTAGCCGCCTTCATCCACTATGGTATGAATACTTATACTAATTCTGAGTGGGGACATGGAAATGAAGACCCTAAAAACTTCAATCCAACTAACTTAGATACAGATCAATGGATCCGTACTCTAAAGGAAACTGGCTTTAAACGAACTATTATGGTTGTCAAACACCACGATGGTTTCGTTATTTACCCATCTAAATATACAAATCATACCGTAGCTGCAAGTCCATGGAAAGATGGAAAGGGTGACCTTCTAGAAGAAATCTCTAAATCGGCTACTAAATACGATATGAACATGGGTGTTTACCTATCACCATGGGATGTTAATAGCCCTAAATATAAGGTAGCTACTCAAAAAGAATACAACGAATACTACCTCAATCAGCTAAAAGAAATCCTTGGTAATCCAAAATACGGTAATAAGGGTAAATTTATTGAAGTCTGGATGGATGGAGCACGCGGTAGCGGTGCCCAAAAAGTAACCTACACTTTTGATGAGTGGTTCAAATACATCAAGGAAGCTGAAGGAGATATCGCTATCTTCTCTGCCGAACCAACAAGTATCCGTTGGATTGGAAATGAGCGTGGTATCGCCGGTGACCCTGTATGGCATAAGGTCAAGAAAGCAAACATCACCGAAAATGTTAAGAACGAATACCTTAACCACGGTGACCCTGACGGAGATATGTACTCTGTAGGAGAAGCAGATGTTTCCATCCGCTCTGGCTGGTTCTACCACGATAACCAGCAACCAAAATCCCTCAAAGAATTGATGGATATCTACTTCAAGTCTGTTGGTCGTGGAACGCCACTTCTTCTCAACATTCCACCAAACAAAGAAGGTAAATTCGCAGATGCTGACGTGGCTCGCTTGAAAGAATTCAAAGCGACTCTAGATCAAATGTATGCGACTGACTTTGCCAAAGGAGCAACTGTAACAGCAAGCTCGACTCGTCAGAACCATCTCTACAAAGAAAGCCACCTTACAGACGGTAAAGATGATACTAGCTGGGCTCTTTCAAATGATGCCACAACAGGTAGCTTCACAGTCGATTTGGGACAAAAGAGACGCTTTGACGTTGTCGAACTCAAGGAAGACATCGCTAAAGGTCAGCGTATCTCTGGTTTCAAGATTGAAGTCGAAATCAACGGTCGCTGGGTGACTTACGGAGAAGGTTCAACTGTTGGTTACCGTCGCTTGATTCAAGGCAAGCCTGTAGAGGCACAAAAAATCCGTGTAACCATCACCGGAGCTCAAGCAACTCCAATCTTAACCAACTTCTCAGTCTACAAGACACCAAGTAGTATCGAAAAGACAGACGGCTACCCTCTTGGACTTGAATACCACTCAAATACAACAGCGGATACAGCCGGTACAACTTGGTACAATGAATCTGAAGGTGTTCGTGGCACTTCTATGTGGACCAATCAAAAAGATGCCAAAGTAAGCTATACTTTCACAGGAACCAAGGCCTATGTCGTCTCTACAGTTGACCCAGGTCATGGAGAAATGTCCGTCTACGTTGATGGCCAAAAAGTTGCGGATGTGCAAACTAAGAACACTAGCCGTAAACGCAGCCAAAAAGTATATGAAACAGACGATTTAGCACCTGGCCAACATACCATTACCCTTGTTAATAAAACAGGTGAACCAATTGCTACAGAAGGAATCTACACTCTAAACAATAACAGCAAGGGTATGTTTGAGCTTGAAGCAACTTCTTACGAAGTCGAAAAAGGAAAACCAGTCACTGTTAAAATTAAACGTGTTGGTGGAAGCAAGGGTACTGCTACTGTTCGCTTCATCACAGAACCTGGAACTGGGGTTCACGGTAAAGTTTACCAAGATACAACTCAAGATGTGACTTTTGAAGATGGAGAAACAGAAAAGACTGTTACCATCCCAACGATTGACTTTACAGAACAAGCTGACTCTATCTTTGACTTCAAAGCCAAGCTCACTTCTGTTTCTGATGGTGCTTTACTCGGTTTTGCTACCGATGCAACCATCCAAGTGATGAAAGCTGAATTGCTGATCAAGGATCAAACAAGTTATGATGACCAAGCTAGTCAGTTGGATTACAGTCCTGGCTGGCACCATGAAACCAATTCAGCAGACAAGTACCAAAAAACGGAGTCTTGGGCTTCCTTTGGTCGCTTAACTGATGAACAAAAGAAAAAGACAACTGTCACAGCCTACTTCTACGGTACTGGACTTGATATCAAGGGCTATGTTGATCCAAATCATGGTATCTACAAAGTCTTCCTAGATGGCAAAGAAGTTCCTTACCAAGACGGCATGGGAAATGCGTCGACTATTGAGGGCAAGAAATACTTTAGCGGTCACGCTGCTCAACGTCAAGGCAATCAAACTCTGGTTAGCCTAAAAGGTCTTGATGAAAACTTGCACGCAGTCACCCTTCAACTAGATCCTGATCGAAACGATTTGTCTCGAAACATCGGTATCCAGGTGGATCAATTCATCACTCGTGGTGAAGGAAGTGAACTCTACAGCAAAACACAAATCCTTCAATCTCTCTCTAAATGGAAAGACGACTTATCTAACTTTGATCCAAGTGGTTTGAAAAATACAGCAACTGCACGCCAAGCGTTCAAGTCTAATCTTGATAAACTCACTGCACAATTAAGTTCTGATACTGTAAATGTACAAGATGTGATGTCAACAGTCACTGCTTTGCAAGATATTCTTAGCAAAGACGAAAATTACCGAAAACCTGGAGACGAAACAAGTCCAGAACAACCGGTTGAACCAAAACAACCGGAACAGCCTGAAATCAATTATGATAAGGCTATGGCTAGCCTGACTGAAGCTATCGAGAAAAAAGTGGCTGAGCTTGGTGCCAACAACGATGCTAAGAAGAAATTAGTTGAAATTACTGACAAAGCAATCGCAGCTATTCAAGAGGCTAAGACTCAAGAAGATGTCAACAAAGCCCTCAATAACGCTCTTGAACAAATCAAGCAATTGCAACCTAGCCAACCAGAACAACCAGTTGAACCAAAACAACCTGAACAGCCTGAAATCAATTATGATAAGGCTATGGCTAGCCTGACTGAAGCTATTGAGAAAAAAGTGGCTGAGCTTGGCGCCAACAACGATGCTAAGAAAAAATTAGTTGAAATTACTGATAAAGCAATCGCAGCTATCCAAGAAGCGAAGACTCAAGAAGACGTCAACAAAGCACTCAACAACGCTCTTGAACAAATCAAGCAATTGCAACCTAGCCAACCAGAACAACCGGTTGAACCGAAACAACCGGAACAGCCTAAAATCAATTATGATAAGGCTATGGCTAGCCTGACTGAAGCTATCGAGAAAAAAGTGGCTGAACTCGGTACTAACAACGATGCTAAGAAGAAATTAGTTGAAATTACTGATAAAGCAATCGCAGCTATCCAAGAAGCGAAGACTCAAGAAGACGTCAATAAAGCTCTCAATAATGCTCTTGAACAAATCAAACAAGTGCAACCTAGCCAACCAGAACAACCAGTTGAACCAAAACAGCCTGAAAAACCAATTACTTCTTCAAGTCCTGATGAAGGGGTTAAAGAGCTTGTCTTCCAACTCCCAAGTTTGGAGATTGTTAAGAAGGCAGTACCATTCAAGACTATCCGTCGCGAAAATCCACAATTAGACAAAGGGAAAGAACAAGTTCTAGCAGAAGGGAAAGATGGTGCTATAATCGAGTATGTCGAAGTAGATGGCAGCAATCGTAAGGTAGTTCAAACTGAATCAACTCCAGCTCTAGACCGAGTGATTGAAGTTGGGACTAAACAAAGTTCTGTAGGAACAGATACTCCACCAGTTGTGACTCTTCCTGAGTACCTTCTACCAAAAGAACCTGAAAAACCAATTACTTCTTCAAGCCCTGAAGAGGGAGTTAAGGACCTTGTCTTTAAACTTCCAAGTTTGGATATTGTCAAGAAGGCAGTACCATTCAAGACTATCCGTCATGAAAATCCAAACTTAGATAAAGGAAAAGAGAAAGTTCTAGCAGAAGGGAAAGACGGCCTGCTAATTGAGTATGTCGAAGTAGATGGTAGCAATCGCAAGGTAGTCCAAACCAAATCAACTCCAGCTCTAGATAGAGTGATTGAAGTAGGAACTAAACAAAGTTCTGTAGGAACAGAGGCACCACCAGTTGTGACTCTCCCTGAGTATGTTCTACCTAGAGAAACTGAAAAACCAGCTCCTGCAGTTGTAACAGAAGATTCACCAAGAAAAGACGAAAAAGCACCTGTTGCTACTACAGCTAAACAAGCCAAGGCAAAACAACTCCCAGAAACTGGAGAGCAAGAAGCAAATGCCTTCTTATTCTTGGCTGCTATTACTTCAGTATTGTCTCTACTCATCTTCCAAAAGAATTTCAAAGACTAATTAAAATCTTTACTTAATTCTTTTCAATGATTCTAGTTCCCCCAAAGAGAAGACCAGCCGGTCTTCTCTTTTTCTATATACAAATCAAAAGATATCCATAAATTTCTATGGATATCTTAGTATCTATAAAACAGAATGATTATTTGGGATAAGTATTTTCAAATTCAACAACAATTTCAAGTAAACGACTATCTAAAAAAGATAGGGCTTCTTGTCTAATCTCGTCAGAAAGACCATAATAAGCTTCTGCAAGTCCTCTTCAGATAGCTGCAATGGGGTACACCAAAAAACGAGTTCATCTCCTACCAAATCTACTGGCCACTATTTTTAATCCCAGCATATACATAGGTCCTATTTCTAGGACACGCTTTTTCCGTTACCACCCTAAAATAAAAACGATGCTCCCGCCCATCCTTGGCATTTTCCTTGTTTAAGACAAAGTAGTTTTTCTGATTCATCGCCATGGTTCGTAGGATGTCATCAATCAAGAAAGTCAAGGGCACGTTCATGGCAGAGTATTTTTGAAAATCCTCTTCAAAACGAATATAGTCATCTGAAAAGTAATCCATCTGCAGTTTGTTTTCATACAGCTCTTTTCTAGTCATAAACTCCCTCCTCCCACAGCCGAATTCCTAGGATATCTGCAACCTCTATCAACCTATATCCCTCGCTTGTCCTAATAGATAGAGTCTGAGGCGATAACTCTCTCACCACACCGATTATAGTGGTTTTCTGCTTCTTTTCCTTTAGCACAAAATTTCCCCTAAGTTGGCCAACATAAAGCTGAGAAAGCAAGTGTAACTTCTCATCTGGAGTCAAATCCGTCGAAAAATCAACCCGGCTTTTTTCTTCACTGAGCGAACTGGTGTGTTCTGAAAGGTAAAATCCCATCCACTTCTGCATCCCTGGATCTTGATAATCTCGCGCGGATTGAAAGGGTAAATAAGAACGATCAATCATTTTAATCCATCTAATCCTCCAGCAGAATGTCCCCCAATCAGCTTGCTTCTAGCAAGACTCCTAGAGGCTTCTTCCAGTGCATTTGCTCTTAAAAGGGAAGTGAAACCAAATTGTTCCCGAATGGAGTCAATGGCCGTCTGGAGCCTTTCTTCTTTTTCTAACTTGTCAACATCGTCAAAGAGAGATATCAAACCAAAGGACTCATCCACAAATCCTGAATAGTTGATTCCAACACTTCTGACTGCTCCTGAAGTGTATTTGTTATGAAATAACTTCAAAACATAATCCGTTAAGACAGCTGTATTATTGGTCGGTTCGACCTTCATTTGTGTGTGAATAGACGACCTGACCTCCTGTTTAGAGAAACCGACATAGATAGAGACAAGGGTTGTTTTCTTGCCAGACCTTCTCAATCTAATAGCCACCTGCTCCGCCATTTCTCGGAGAATAATTTCAATATCCCGTAGCTTCACGTAGTCTCTCGGCAAGATTTGAGAATTCCCCAAGCCCTTGGATTTGGCTTTATAGGGCTTATGAACATTGCTCTCATCAATCCCGTTGGCATGAAACCACAAACGAAGACCTGCCTGACCCAGAGCTTTCTTTAGCTGGTCGGGATTGCTGGTTGCCAATTCCTTGATGGAAAAAATCCCCAGAGCATGCAAGCGTTTCTCCATCCGTCTGCCAATTCCCCAAAAATCCGTCATCTTAGGGATTGCCCAGACCTTCTCTTCCACATCCTGGTAAGACCAGTTGGCCCTCATAGTCGGAGTGTGCTTGGCCTCATTATCCAGAGCCAACTTAGCCAGTAAGGGATTGGAATTGGACATGCCCACTGTAGAGTAGATCCCTGTCTGCCTCCAAATATCCCTCTGAATACGAGCAGAAAGCATATCCAGCTTGTCTTTGCGAGAGAGACTCTTATCTGGGATGAAATAGTTGAGTGAACTAGTCAGATCAATAAAGCCCTCATCGATAGAGTAGGGATAAATATCATCTGGACCGCCATAATTCTGAAAGATTCGCTGGATTTCCATATTGACTGCAATGTACTCGTCCATTCGAGGAGGGACAATCAAGGTAACTTGAGCCCAATCTTCGATGTAGCGAACATAGTCTGAGTCGGTAGGTAGCCCTTGCTTTCGAGCATTGTAATAGGAAAATTTTCGCGTTTTGATATCAAAAGGCAAATCATAGGCCCGACCAACATTTGACTTGCCAAAAATCTTCTTAAACAGGGGAGAGGAGGCTAGGATAAGACCAGTTGAATTATCCGCTCGACTCATGACACAAAGCGAGGTTTTCAGCGGATGTAATCCCCTTTTCACGCACTCAACACTGGCATAAAAGGATTTCATATCGACAAAGGCAATGTCACTTTTGGGCTCTCTGGAATAATCAAAGTAGCCCATAGTCTAGCCCTCCATCGGCACAAAGTTCCCAACAATAATCCCCACAATCCGAGGATCTTCCTCATAGGAGATGAAAATATCTTTGTATTTAGGATTGATAGAGACCAGACGCAAGCCATCTTCCTCACGATAAACCCGCTTGATATAGGTCTGATTGTTACAAACCACTGCATAAACCGCCCCATCATAGTCAAATCCTGTCTCTCGAATCAGAGCCACTGAACCATTTTGGTATTTAGGTTCCATGGAGTCCCCAGACACCCATGACGCAAAGTCATGAGCCAACTCCTCATTAAAGTAAACCGTATCAAAATTCTGATCATCGTAGACCGAAGCCCCAATACCTGCTGACATGCGTTCATAAACACGGTACTCGTAGAGGCGCTCTGGCATAGCTGTCACTTTCTGGGCTTGCTCCTCTTGAGATAGGTTGCGAGCATAGAGAACAACCTTCTCCTGCCCTTGCTTGGAGAGGCTATGGTAGAGACGGACAATCTCGATCTGAGTAAAATATCCTTTTGGTACTTTTAAAATATCCTCTAGCTGAGCTACCTTCTCCTTGGACGGTTCCTTGACTCCACGTTCCCAAGCCGAGTAAGCCTGGAAACTAATCCCAAGTTGCTCTGCAATTTCCTTCTGTGTCAGTTTTAGCTCTTTCCTCCGAGCCTTTAATTTTTCTGGCTGATACATACTTCACCTCCTATTATGATAATTTAATGGACATTATCTCCCTTAGAAAGACTAATCGATGCTTAAATCCATATTTTTAAAACTCAACCAATAAGGTTTAATTTTATTATATAAAAAAAGTGGACGGTTGTCTACTAGGAATATCTATTTCTGCTACACACTTAATAGTGGTATTGACCTTGTTCTATATATGTGCTAGAATTATTGTTATATATTCAATGAAAGGCTTTACACAATATGTTTCCATTCATGCCAGCAGCACGAGCAAAAACTGTTTTTGATATTCCTTATCAAAGATTGTATCAACTTGGTTTTAAAGGATTAATTTTTGATATCGATCAAACTCTTGTGATGCATGGTGCCCCTGCTACAGAACAAGTTATTGAACTTTTTCAAAATCTCAAAGCCATTGGTTTCCAAATTTTTCTTT
>NZ_JAJNSA010000182.1:0-2557 GCF_027497875.1 Streptococcus sp. SM3
CGATTTGGGTTTCGTCTATCATACTTGTCTTTGTAACTGAGTTATTAAATAAAACGGAAAGTTACTGGGGATATTCTAATACAGCATACTCTATTGGGATTATAATTAGTGGCTTAATTGCTTTTCGGCTATCTGAAAAGTTTCTTGCTCTTAAGTGGGAAAGTATTCTTTTTTCTCTTGTAGCCATGGCAATAGTGACATTGACTATTCTATTTTTTCCAAATGCACAGATGTTTTTAGTATTTTCAGCTTTAGTTGGTATGTTATCGCAGCTAAAAGAAGTTCCTGAAAGTGTATTTCTTCAGGAAACAGTAGAGGAAAATAACTTGGTTAATGTCTATTCCGTTCTGGAAGTGATTTCGACACTAGCATTTTCAGTATTTGTTTTGCTAATGAGCTATATTACTGAGAGTTTTGGTATTAGCATAAGTTTTTGGCTATCAGCCGTCTGTCTGATGATAGAAGCTATTTTAATTTATATCAGACGAGACTATTTTAAATGAGAGACGTGTTAAAAAGTCTTTAAAAATCAGAAAAGCGCATAGTATCGGGTGTTGAAAAAACTTGATATTGTGCGTTTTATTATGAAATTGAATTATGAAGAGAAAGTTCAAATCCATGAACTAAAAAACAAGGAATCAGCTTAAAGCAACTTTCAACTATATTTGGAGTAGGTATTTCTAAACTAACATACATTTTTAGTTTGTTTTGATCGTTATGGGATTGAAATTGTCAAGAAAGGGCAGAATCGCGATTATTCTCCAGAATTAAAACAAAAAATGATTGATAAAGTTCTTCTTGAAGGTCGTTCGCAAGGAAGTGCTAGTCTTGATTATGCCCTCCCAAACCAAGGAATGCTTCCAAATTGGCTGGCACAATACAGGAAAAACAGGTATACTATTGCTGAGAAAATAAGAGGAAGGTTAGCTAAAATGGGACGTAAACAGAAGAAAACTTGTGAAGAAATGATAGAATTAGAACGATTTAAGGAGGAGAATGAACGCTTACGTACTGAGGTAGCTTACCTAAAAGAGTTAGAGGAAAGAGTCGAAGCTTTACAGCTAAAAAGTCAGAATTCTTCACTGGTTCCTTCATCAATTTTTTGTTCTTGAATTTTATTTATTGTGTGAATAATTTTGTCTCATTATTGGGGTTCAGTACTAAGAGTCAGTTGAATTTTTTATTTTAAGAAATAAAATAACAGAAGTATTTATAGTTTTTAAATTATGGTATAATGAATAAAGTTAACTATCTTTGGTAATATGATAGGAACTAATCTTAAAAAGATAAATCATGAGATGAGAAAAAGAAAAAAGGAGTTTGGCTGGTATGAATTATTTCGAGGGGAATGAGTTTTTCCTTCTTTTGTTTGTAGTTTTACTAATTGGTTTTGTAGTAAACTTTTTTGAAAAACGTAAGGACTACTATATTTTGGTGCTCTCCCTCTTATTTGCAGGAGCTATTTATGGCAAGAGTAGAGCAATGATTATCTATTTACTTGCCTTTGTCATTTATCAATATTTTCTAGTTTTTCTAGCACAGAGTATAGAAGTAAAGCGGATGAAACCTCTGATTTTCCTTTCTATTTTTCCTTTGGTGATTAATAAAGTCTTTGCCCTGACTTCTCTGCATTTGTTGGCCTTTATTGGAATTTCTTACATGTCCTTTAAGACTATTCAGATCATGCTGGAGATATCGGATGGATTGATTAAAGAAAAGATTAGCATAAAAGACTACCTGCAATTTTTACTTTTTTTCCCTACAGTTAGTGCTGGTCCGATTGATCGGAGTAGGAGATTTTTAAAAGAGATAAACGAGGTCATGCCTCGAAAAGAGTATCTAGAGTTAGCAGGGGACGGTGTGTATCGTATCGTTCTAGGTCTACTTTACAAGGTTGTTTTGTCAACCTATGTGTACCAGATGATACTCGCTCTAAGCAATACTGGTACAGTCGTTTACTCAATCAAGTATATGTACCTCTATACCTTGTATCTGTTCTTCGACTTTGCAGGCTATAGTCTAATGGCTGTCGGAAGTAGTAACATTCTAGGTATTCAGACACCGATGAACTTTAACAAACCTTTCTTGAGTGTCGATATCAAGGATTTCTGGACCAGATGGCATATCACTTTGTCGACCTGGTTGAGAGATTTTGTATTTTCAAGAGTATTGATGCAGGTTATCAGGAAAAAATGGTTTAAAAATAGACTACACAATGCAACCTATGCCTATATGGTCAATATGTTGGTCATGGGTTTTTGGCATGGTCTTAGTGTTAGCTACATTGTTTATGGTTTTTATCACGGTGTCTTGATGGCTGGATTTGAAGTGTATCAAAAGAAAAGCACTTTTTATAAGAAAAATAAAAACAAAAATTGGTATAAACTACTAAGTTGGTTTGTGACCATGAATTTGGTTATGATTGGTTTCTTTATCTTTTCAGGTGAACCCTATAAAATCTTACTTACGATTTTAAAGAGATAAGAAATTGAAAAGAGATTGGACGGATCGAAGGGATAGGATAAAACGAGATGATTAAACTAAAAGCATTTTTGCT
>NZ_JAJNSA010000183.1:0-2552 GCF_027497875.1 Streptococcus sp. SM3
CAAGTTGGCTTCATAGCCAAAACCAGCATTTGATGTTGCGATAATGATTGTGTTTTTAAAGTTAACGGTATTTCCTTGACCATCAGTCAAACGACCATCATCCAAGACTTGGAGGAGAAGGGTAATCACTTGAGGATCAGCCTTTTCAATTTCATCCAAGAGAATGATAGAGTATGGATTGCGACGAACACGTTCTGTTAAGGTATTGCTATTGTCATCATAACCCACATATCCTGCTGTTGTACCAATTAGCTTAGAAACGGCTGTGCGGTCGCTGTATTCTGACATGTCCAAACGGATGATAGCATCTTTCGTTCCGAACATATCAAGAGCCAATTGTTTAGCCAACTCAGTCTTACCAACACCAGTAGGACCTACAAAAAGGAAGCTACCGATTGGACGGTTACCTTCATCAAAACCAGCACGGTTACGACGGATAGCTTTTGCTACTGCTTCAACGGCCTTATCTTGACCAATAACTTTCGTCTGCAAACGATGAGCCATATCTTTCAAACGTTCGATGTCCGTAGCCCCCATTTGAGATACTGGAATACCCGTCATACGTTCTACAGATTCAGCCACATCGTTGACACTTGCAGTCACTTTCATATCTTCTGTGTGATTTTCGACTCTTTTCTCTAATTCTGCAATACGTGTTTTGGCATTAAGAGCTGCTTCAAAGTCTTCTGCCTCAACTGCTTTTTCTTGCTTGTCTTTTTCTACTTCAATTTCCCGTTCAACAGCATGCACATCTGTTACAGGATGTTGAGCTGCCAAGTGAGCTGCCGTTACATCGACAAGGTCGATAGCCTTATCTGGCAAGCTACGTTGAGGAATGTATTGTACAGAATAATCCACTGCTGCTTTCAAGACTTCATCTGGCAAGATGACATTGTGGTGTTGCTGATAGAGGTCACGAATTCCTTGAAGAATTTTATATGTATCCTCTGCTGAAGGAGCATTGACCTTGACTTCGTTGAAACGACGAGCAAGAGCCGCATTCTTCAAGATGGTGTTACGGTATTCGTCTTGAGTCGTTGCCCCAATAACGGTCAATTCCCCACGAGATAGGGCTGGCTTAAGAATATCCGCAAGTCCCTTAGAACCACTGTCACCTCCAGTAGATCCAGCACCAAGTATTTGGTGAATTTCATCAAAGAAGAGAATGATATTTCCCGCTTCTTTCACTTCATTGACTAAGTTTTGAACGTTTTCTTCAAAACTACCGCGGTATTGAGTACCAGCTTCAAGTCCAGAAATATCAATGGAAATAATTTCCTTATTCTTAATAGCAGCTGGAACATCACCATTCACAATAGCTTGTGCTAAGCCTTCGACAACTGCTGTCTTACCAACACCTGCGTCTCCGACTAAAACAGGATTGTTCTTGGTACGGCGTGAAAGGATTTCAGATGTTTCTTGAATTTCCTTGTTTCGTCCGATAACAGGATCCAGCTTACCCTCACGTGCTTCTGCTGTCAAGTTTCGACCCAGTTTAGCAAGGACACCATCTTGTTTCATACCTGAAGCCTGTTGTTTCATTTGTCCATCAGCTTCTGCATTTCCTGGCAATTGACCAGTTGCACGATAGTGAGCAAATTCCTCAGGTGTGACTTCACGTCCATTAATCAAGTAACGGCGATTTTCAGAACTGTATCCTCGCATACCACCCATCAATTGGTTAAACAAATCATCCATGTTGTTAAAATTATTAAAGTTGTTGTTCATATTCTTTACCTCTTTTTATTTACTTAGTTATGATTACTGATATTGACTATCTTTGACTTTTGTTTTAAAAAATTTAGACTAGCTAAATCGCTACTCTACGTACTATTTCTGGTTTTTCTTTTTCAAGCAGGAGTAGACTATCTTTATTTCTGAAGATTTCTAGATTAAACATAGACCCCACCTCTTTCTATTTTACTTTAAATAAGTGTTCTAGTAAGGCTTTTATTTACCTTACGTTCATAATATACTACATTAGTCAGAAAAGGTCAAGTAATTTGACTTTAATTGACCAATAAATTTTACAAAAAGAAGAACTAGCTTTTAACTAGTCCTTCTTTGTATTATTTTATATAATCTTAACTCAATGCATCCAAAGCGTCATCCATTGAAAGAACTTCGTGGAAGACACGTTGTGTCAATTCAGTTTTTTGTTCTGGAGTGAGGTATTTAGTGTTTACACAGTATCCAGAGATACGTACGATAACGTCTTCACCTGACATGATCTTTTCATAAACATCGTTCAAGTCCATAACATTCAAGTTAACGTGTTGTCCACCGTTTTCGAAGTAACCATCAAGAATTGTTACCAAGTTATCAACTTGTTCGTCACGAGTCTTACCAAGAGCGCGAGGTGAAACTTGAGTAGTCAATGAGATACCATCAGCTGCATAACTAAAGTCAAGGCTAGAAAGTGAGTTCAAGTTTTGCAACCAGCCACCTTTAGCTTTATTAGATGGGTTAGCACCTGGTGAGAAGAATTCAAGTTTAGACAAGTTCACAGAACCATCTTCGTTGAGGTATACACCTTTGTGGACTGGTGAGTT
>NZ_JAJNSA010000184.1:0-2405 GCF_027497875.1 Streptococcus sp. SM3
AAATGGAACGGTGACCATCACTTATAAAGATGGAACGGTGAATACGGTAACGCCAGATATATCTGACTCTGATTACCGTGCATCAGTGTCTGCGTCGACAAGTGCAAGTCAAAGTGCCTCAGCATCGGCTTCAACAAGTGCGGTAGCCTCAGCTTCAGCATCGACTAGCGCAGTAGCAAGTGCTTCAGCGTCAACAAGCGCGGTAGCCTCAGCTTCAGCATCTACTAGTGCAGTAGCAAGCGCCTCAGCATCGACAAGTGCGGTAGCCTCAGCTTCAGCGTCAACAAGTGCGGTGGCTTCAGCTTCAGCATCGACAAGTGCAGTCGCCTCAGCTTCAGCCTCAACGAGTGCGGTAGCTTCAGCCTCAGCATCGACTAGTGCGGTGGCTTCAGCTTCAGCCTCTACTAGTGCAGTAGCAAGCGCCTCAGCGTCAACAAGCGCGGTAGCAAGTGCATCGGCTTCAACTAGCGCGGTAGCCTCAGCTTCAGCGTCAACAAGTGCAGTGGCTTCAGCTTCAGCGTCAACAAGTGCGGTGGCTTCAGCTTCAGCGTCAACCAGCGCAGTAGCTTCAGCCTCAGCATCGACTAGTGCGGTGGCTTCAGCTTCAGCGTCAACAAGTGCAGTAGCCTCAGCTTCAGCGTCAACAAGTGCAGTAGCTTCAGCTTCAGCCTCAACAAGTGCGGTAGCCTCAGCGTCAGCATCGACTAGCGCGGTAGCCTCAGCTTCAGCGTCAACAAGTGCGGTAGCAAGCGCCTCAGCATCAACTAGTGCAGTAGCCTCGGCTTCAGCATCTACTAGTGCAGTGGCTTCAGCTTCAGCGTCAACAAGTGCGGTGGCAAGTGCTTCAGCATCTACTAGTGCAGTAGCAAGCGCCTCAGCATCAACAAGTGCAGTGGCTTCAGCTTCAGCGTCAACAAGTGCAGTAGCTTCAGCTTCAGCCTCAACAAGTGCAGTAGCTTCAGCTTCAGCATCTACTAGTGCGGTGGCTTCAGCCTCAGCATCAACAAGTGCGGTGGCTTCAGCGTCAGCGTCAACAAGTGCGGTGGCAAGTGCTTCAGCATCTACTAGTGCAGTAGCTTCAGCTTCAGCGTCAACAAGCGCGGTAGCAAGCGCCTCAGCATCTACTAGCGCAGTGGCTTCAGCTTCAGCGTCAACCAGTGCGGTGGCTTCAGCCTCAGCATCTACTAGTGCAGTGGCTTCAGCTTCAGCGTCTACTAGTGCGGTAGCTTCAGCTTCAGCGTCAACAAGTGCGGTA
The DNA here is from genome assembly GCF_027497875.1 of Streptococcus sp. SM3. The sequence goes on from NZ_JAJNSA010000184.1 coordinate 1,256, forward strand.
GCTTCAGCTTCAGCGTCAACGAGTGCGGTGGCAAGTGCCTCAGCATCGACTAGCGCAGTGGCTTCAGCTTCAGCGTCAACAAGTGCGGTAGCCTCAGCTTCAGCGTCAACAAGTGCGGTAGCTTCAGCCTCAGCATCGACTAGTGCAGTGGCTTCAGCTTCAGCGTCAACGAGTGCAGTGGCTTCAGCTTCAGCCTCAACAAGTGCGGTAGCTTCAGCCTCAGCATCGACTAGTGCAGTGGCTTCAGCTTCAGCGTCAACGAGTGCAGTGGCTTCAGTTTCAGCCTCAACAAGTGCGGTAGCTTCAGCCTCAGCATCGACTAGCGCGGTGGCTTCAGCCTCAGCATCGACTAGTGCAGTGGCTTCAGCTTCAGCGTCAACGAGTGCAGTAGCTTCAGCCTCAGCGTCAACAAGTGCGGTGGCTTCAGCTTCAGCATCGACTAGTGCAGTGGCTTCAGCTTCAGCATCGACTAGCGCAGTGGCTTCAGCTTCAGCGTCAACAAGTGCGGTAGCAAGTGCCTCAGCATCGACTAGTGCAGTGGCTTCAGCTTCAGCGTCAACGAGTGCGGTAGCCTCAGCTTCAGCGTCAACAAGTGCGGTGGCTTCAGCTTCAGCGTCAACGAGTGCGGTAGCCTCAGCTTCAGCCTCTACAAGTGCGGTGGCTTCAGCTTCAGCGTCAACGAGTGCGGTGGCTTCAGCTTCAGCGTCAACGAGTGCGGTAGCCTCAGCTTCAGCATCGACTAGCGCAGTAGCCTCAGCCTCAGCCTCAACAAGCGCGGTAGCTTCAGCTTCAGCGTCAACAAGTGCGGTGGCTTCAGCCTCAGCGTCAACAAGTGCAGTAGCTTCAGCTTCAGCATCAACAAGTGCGGTGGCTTCAGCCTCAGCGTCAACAAGTGCAGTAGCCTCAGCTTCAGCCTCTACAAGTGCGGTAGCCTCAGCTTCAGCGTCAACGAGTGCGGTAGCAAGTGCCTCAGCGTCTACTAGTGCAGTAGCTTCAGCTTCAGCGTCAACAAGTGCGGTAGCCTCAGCTTCAGCGTCAACGAGTGCGGTAGCCTCAGCTTCAGCATCGACTAGCGCAGTAGCCTCAGCCTCAGCCTCAACAAGCGCGGTAGCTTCAGCTTCAGCGTCAACGAGTGCGGTAGCCTCAGCTT
>NZ_JAJNSA010000185.1:0-2323 GCF_027497875.1 Streptococcus sp. SM3
TTCGAAAACAGAAACCAAGTCGATATCTTTTCCATCGAGATTCCCTGGAGCAATGGTCCCACCATAAGCAAAGATCGCTGGGATATCCATATTGGCAATGGCAATCATCGAACCAGGCATGTTCTTATCACAGCCCCCGATGGCCACAAAGGCATCCACGTTGTGACCGCCCATAGCCGCTTCGATAGAATCCGCAATGATATCACGTGACGTCAGGGAGAAGCGCATTCCTGGAGTCCCCATAGCAATCCCGTCCGCAACCGTAATGGTGCCAAATTGGACCGGCCAAGCACCTGCATCTTTCACACCTTCTTTGGCCAATTTTCCAAAATCGTGGAGGTGGATGTTACAAGGGGTATTTTCCGCCCATGTCGAAATCACTCCGACAATCGGTTTCTCAAAGCTTTCATCGGTCATTCCCGTCGCGCGAAGCATGGCCCGGTTAGGGGATTTGACCATGCTGTCGTAGACACTACTACGATGGCGTTTGTCTAATTCTGTCATGTCATTCCTCTCGTTTCATTTTTTACCATTATAGCATAAAAGAGAGCACAAAGATAGGCAAGGTCTTTGAAGAGACAGACGACAGAAAAGTTTCTTTCAAAAATTTCAATTTTTTTGTCAAGTAACTTTACTTTACAAAAAAGTTTTGTTATACTGTTACAGTTGATGAAAATCAAACCTAATTGAATTTATATCTTAAAAGGAGAATAACGAAATGGCAGTACCTGCACGTCGCACATCAAAAGCGAAGAAAAACAAACGTCGTACGCACTACAAAGTAACAGCTCCATCTGTAAACTTTGACGAAGCAACTGGAGATTACTCACGTTCACACCGTGTATCACTTAAAGGATACTACAAAGGACGTAAGATCGCTAAAGCTGCATCAGCTGAATAATAGAAGGGAGATACCATGCGCGTAAATATTACACTTGAACACAAAGAATCTGGTGAACGCTTGTACCTTACTTCTAAAAACAAACGTAACACTCCAGACCGTCTTCAATTGAAGAAATACTCACCAAAACTTCGCAAACACGTTGTGTTTACAGAAGTTAAATAATTGAGTTTAAAAAGTCGTTGAAAATCAATTTCAACGACTTTTTTCTTTTTGCCAAATGCAGTACATTTCAGTTCAATCACTACCTTTTTTGGATAAATTTCAATGACTATACTAGCTACATTATAGAAAGAACATGGAAACTTATGACTTTCCGAAAATAAATCTTTCCCTGAAAATTTTGAATTTAAAGTGATGAACAAGCAAAAACAACCGGAAAAGAAACAGTTCACGACTGCTTCTTCTCTGGTTGTTTTTTCATACTAACGATTTTTCCGACTTAATTGATATGAGTATACCATAGGGATAAACACAATGGCGAGGATGACCAGCACCAAAACATAAGAAAGTGCGAATTGAAGTCCTGCTTCAAGTAGAAGGATCAACCCTCCGAGGACCCACAATTTCCCTGCCAAGCGATGAGTTTTGTGCCAGTTATCTTCACTCTGCAAGGTCCAAGGCAGACGGATTCCAACCGTGTGATTCACTTTTAGCTTAGGCATGTAATTGCCCATGATTACAAAGATGAGCCCTAGCAGAACCGAAACAAAAACTGATGGATTGGTAGTAGATCCTAGCGCCTTGCTATAGATGAGATAGGAGGTACTTAAGGAAACGATTGGGGTCAACCAGTAAATCGCTCTGATCATTTTTTCATTCATAGCGCTATTCTTAGAATCGCGACCGATCATAAAGATCATAAACAGATGCACCATGAGATCGAAAATAGGAAGACCAAACACAACCAGGGGTTTCGATTGGAAGTTATTGGCCTGGCCGGCAAAATTGAAATGAATCGGGATTTGGTTAGGCAATTGTGGCCAAATTATCAACCCCCAAAGCATGGGTAAAAGGATCACCATAGAAGTTAATAGCAATAGTTTTTTATTCGTTTTCATCAGTAGAGTCTCCTTTCAAATCAACGAGCCAGACCATTAAATCCTCCAAGACAGAAGTATTGAGTTCATAGTAGATAAAATTCTTCTCTTTTTCCTCTCGAATTAAATCTGCCTGCTTGAGGAGGCTTAAATGATGGGAAATGGTCGCTCCTGCTACATCAAAGTGGCCAGCGATATCACCAGCAGATAATTTCCCCGCCTTTAGCAGTTCTAAGATACTTCTTCTTATCGGATTCGATAAAGCTTTAAATGTTTGCGCAAAATTCATTCTCTATCTCCTCTAATCTATTTAGAAATCTTTCTAAATAGATTCTAGTACTTTCGGATGGGTTTGTCAACTCTATTTAGAAAAAAATCTAAA
>NZ_JAJNSA010000186.1:0-2235 GCF_027497875.1 Streptococcus sp. SM3
CCGATATTGATGACAGCCCCCATCATGACTACCGCATTGTCTTCAATCGTTACTTGGTCACGGATAATAGCGCCTGGTTCAATACGCGCATTTAGGTAGCGTTTATCCAGTAATGGGACAGCTGAGTTACGGCCATCTTGTTCTACCACATAATCCTTGTTTTCAGTTAAGTTAGCCAGAAGGGGCTCGATATCTTTCCAGTCACCGAACAAAACATTGCCAAGCTTGGTAACAGAAGCAGGAACAGCTGTTGCCAATTCCCCTTCAAAGGTTACTTTCACATTTGTTTTCTTTTCTGCATTTCCAATAAAAGCGATAATTTCTTGTGCAGACATTTTTTGTGCAGTCATGAGATTCTCCATTCATTTCAATTAAAGGTATCCATATTATACCACAATCCTAGTGAGATGGACACCTAAGGCGACGTGGAAGTTGATGTCGCTGAATCTTCTAGACCCTTGATTTCACTGATGGTACGATTGCTACCAAAGTGAATAATGACGGACCGCGAATCAGAAAGCTTATAGTAAAAGGTTAAGAAGGACTCTGAACCCAGCATACTCGACCAAGAAACACTGCTAGGAATTCCTACTGTATTCACAAGATCTGAATAGCTCGTTCCTATTTTCATATTGGCAAAATCTTCTCTGTTTAAGCTACCATTTTTATTGGCTAATCGCTCACTGTTTAAGTTTTTAAAATCAAGAGAAGATAAACGATCAACACCAATATTTGAAAGTAAAACTGTTACGGAAGAAGGAGAGCCTTCAGACTGATACTCCAATTGTGTCATAAAAGGACTGACACCACCTTCTTGGTAGGTTTCTTCCCCACTGCTAGCCTTCCCCAGTACAGCTACCACTTCCTGTGGAGACAGAGAAGTTGAATAATGACGACCTTGATCTCCCTCACTTAAACCAGGAATCAGGGAAATGGCCTTCTCATAGGTCACTTGAAACTGAAATTCCCTCTCCGGAGCAATCAAGCTACTCGTACCACCTCTCAAGATTTCCTTTCTAGTTCCATAAGACAAGCTAGTGCTTCCATATTCACTAGTAGTAGAAGAACTATGAATACCTCCTGAAGCCAGATAGGCAATTAATCCCAGCATGGCCAATAAACCAAAAAAGGCTGCCAGCGAAGACCCTTCACTCTTAGAGGAAGGAGAGTAGGTTTTATCCCTATCCGATTGGGAGTCTAGTACCGTTTGTCTTGGTTCTGAATGCCTGCTTCCCCCTATTGAAGCCAGGTCAGCTTCTGAAATCAAGCGACTCCCACCCTGGTGAGAAGAAGTTGCCTTGATGTCTGTCCGTTGATCGTCCAATGATGTCTCCCTTCTTATACCAACACTAATTTCTTGCCTTTTTTCTTGAATTCCATTACCACTTCTGACTGCCCTGGTAGCTGGTAAGTCGCGCGATACCCCATTCCGCCATCTGACACTTCCCCCCAGATTAAGCGTTGAGGATTTCCTAGTTTCTTAATAAGCTGGGCGAATTCTGCACCTTTGTGCTCTTTTTCAGTAGTGATTTCTTTCTCACTGCTTGTCTTCTCTTTTGCGTCCAACAAATTCGTCGCATCCACCATCGTCAAGCGATACCCCTGGTCTTTCTCTTCTTCAAACCACAAGTTCACACTTTTCTTCCCCTGATCGGTTTGCTTAGCTGCATAAGTCAAGACAAGAACGGTTTGTTCCCCTTGAGCTGTCTTTGTGTAGCGAACTTTTTGTGCTTTTCCCCATTCAGTCACAACTGTTTCCAAGCGGGTTCCTGGTTGCTGACTCTGCTTAAGACGGACTTTCAAATTCGCCACAGCTTCGATGGTCCATTTAAACTGTTTGATTTCTTGTTCCTTGCTGACCAAATTCTTGTAATCCTTTGGCTGGAAATGAGTCAGTGTTTGGTCCTCCTTGGTATCGGTTCCCTGCTCCTGCACCTGGATGCTTGCAATCGCAAGTAACAATCCTAAAACAAAACACAAAAACGGCAGCAAGAGCTCTTTTCGATTCTTTTTCATCCACTCTATCATCTGCTTCACCCCTTCTTCGTCAAACGATACTGACCAGTCTGGTCACGTTCAAAGGTTAAAGAGACCAGTCCATCTGTCACCTGATAAGACAGGGCTAGGACTTGCTTGTCCTTTTCAGAGGTCAAACTAAGAGAATTGGGAAGACCTGATTTTTTCAAGACATCTTCTACTGCTGTCCCCTTTTCCTTTTTTCCATCTAGTGTCTGA
>NZ_JAJNSA010000187.1:0-2129 GCF_027497875.1 Streptococcus sp. SM3
TAGTCGTGTTCAAGAACTCAATCTCACTCTTTAGATTGTCCCGTGAACTCTTTAAATCACTATGTAATCGTGTAAACACCTGACCTGGTAACTTTGCATGATTGCTTGAATCAATTTGATAGTAGCCATCCTTGTACAGTAGGAGATTGGTTGAGTAGTCATTCATCAGGTTGACCAGAGTTTGAAGAAGAGTCCCATGTACCTCTACTAGGTAACGGCGCATACTCGAGATGGCCTGACCTTGGAGATTTTCACTTAATGTAAAAACAGGAACTTGCTTACAACTAACAGTGTATAAACAAGTTCCTCACAGGTTATCTCAATGGCGATACATAATCGTCTGGAAGTTTGCCTTCAGATTCAATCCACTGCTTCTCAGCAATCGGAATCAACTCTTCAAGTTCTTCCTTAGAAAAAAGTTTCCTATTTTTAGGGACATCTATCAAAGAAGCTGGATGTTTACTTATAAATTTTCTTCTAGATTCTCTTCTCTCTTCTTCCGTTGGTGGCCAACGATCGGTCTGAAGTTTACTTAATACTTCTAACTCCGTTCTCTCTCCACTTTCTAATAAGGCAAATAACTCGTTTGGTAATTCATAAACCACTCGCTGAGGGGCAATTCCTCCCTCCTCAGTAACGTAATAAAGATGGTTCCCATCTCTCCAGATATGCTGACCGTAACCTTTTACCTCTTCAAACTGGATGACATCTTCCCATCCTAATTTACTATGTTCCATGTATGTTCTCCTCTCTTGGTACTAATATCTTCCATAACACCTTCTGGAATATCTCCTGGGAAAGTTCGTCCGGTTGGTCTCCACCAATCGTTGGCCCCAGCTTCATTTCCACTTGGTATTGACAGTCCTTTTTCTGCTACTACTTCTGGAGTAACATCCAAGCGATAAAGTGGACCATCTCCTAAATAACCGTCATCAAATCCTAATATGATTTCATAAAGACGATTATCTCCATTGGCAACCTTTTCAATGATATCTGCATGTTCTTTACTCAACCAGAAACTTGTTCCATCCTTACCTCCAACAATACCTCCATTCCAACTTTCGCTTGGTTGAAATTTTTGGAATCTGGATGCCCCATTCTTAAATTGTTGGTTATGCATTTTTAAATAAGTTGAATTATAAATATCTTCAGGATTTGGTCTATCCCCTTTATTTATTTCAAGTATTTCTTTTGGTGTTACTCCATTTTTATACTTAACCTTCGGTGAGTCCTTAGAAATATTAAAAATCAATTCCCTTTCTTCAGGAGTTAATTTGTTAAAGACCTTCTCTAGGTATCTTTCTCTAGTTGCAAAGTCTTTAAAACCTGAACTCTCCCTCGCAAGTTTGCTTTCCTCTATATTCTTCAGGATTTGTTCTTTGTTATACTTCGGTGTTTCGACATTGTGGACACCTTTCAACTTCGGAAGTTCCCGACTAACTAATGGGGATTTGTTTAAGTTTCGTTGGAGTTTCTCCTTCGCCAGATACTGGTCAAAGTTACTGGATTCCCTCGCAAGTTTACTTTCTTCCAAATTCTTCACAATCTGTTCGCGGTTATACTTCGGTGCTTCGACATCGTGCACCCCCTTCACCTTCGGAAGTTCCCGACTAACTAATGGGGATTTGTTTAAGCCTAGTTGGAGTTTCTCCTTCGCCAGATACTGGTCAAAGTTACTGGATTCTCTCGCAAGTTTACTTTCTTTCAGATTCTTCAGAATCTGTTCGCGGTTATACTTCGGTGCTTCGACATCTACTTTCACCTTATTGAGACTAAACTTGCTGGCTGCTGAGGAGACCACATAACCTCCTAAGATATTCCCGATAAAGTTTGCGGTTTGGGCATCTTCCTCACTTCCACCTAGGAGCTTGGTCCCATGATAGGCAACCTGACCTGCTGTATAGGCACCTGCTTCCCCTATCGCAAACTGGGTCAAGCCCTTGACAACGCTCTGAGTTTGCCCTATGGGAATCATGATGGCACTCGCTGTCACAAAGACATTCCCAACATCATGATACAGCTTGTCATTCCCCATGAAAAGCGTATCTCGGATGAGATTATAGGATTTCGTATGGGCATCCCCTGCATTTCCAAGTTGGATGTTATGAATCCCTTCCCCTGCATTAGAC
>NZ_JAJNSA010000188.1:0-2122 GCF_027497875.1 Streptococcus sp. SM3
GATTACTTTCATACTGGATGATCGAGTTGTCCAAGTTCTTGACCTGATTCATGAGAAAGTTATAGTTCATGACCGTACTGGTATGACTGCTTCCTGAATAGCTCACCAAGTCTGAAATCTTGTCCTTGGTCGTGTTCAAGAGCTCAATCTCACTCTTTAGATTGTCACGTGAACTCTTTAAATCACTATGAAGGGTTGTAAACACCTGACCTGGTAACTTTGCATGATTGCTTGAATCAATCTGGTAGTAACCATCCTTGTACAGTAGGAGATTAGTTGAGTAGTCATTCATCAGGTTGACCAGAGTTTGAAGAAGAGTCCCATGCACCTCTACTAGGTAACTGCGCATACTCGAGATGGCCTGACCTTGGAGATTTTGATTGTTGATGAAGTCGCTCATAGCCTTATTTAGACTAGCGATGTCCTCTTCCCAAGCATTCATCGTCTTTTGACTTTCCACTTGAACAGAGATAATATCATCAAATTTTATCTTGTAACTCATAGAACCTCCCTACTGCAAGCCAGAAAACATTGTTTGTCCCAATACAGTATCTGTACGGGCCAACTCTTTTCCTGTAGCGGACATCAAGGCGATGTCTGTTCCCAATAAGGACGTATAGCTCGTCATCAACTGATAGAGCTCATTGAATTGTTTTAAAGAGAATTCTATTTAAAGTAAGAGTTTACCAATGGTTTATTGGTAAACTCTTGTTTCATTTATTCTATCATAGAAAGGCGAACTTGCCTGTTGTAAAACTATAGTTTAAACAGATTTTACAACCATCCCTTAGTTTTTAAGAATTCATCAGGAATGCGTAATTCAATCTCTGCCATGATTTCTTTTAAGTAGTTATCCCAATCCTTTGTTCCCATATAGCTACGCATTTTGCTTTCAAGCGATGCTCCAAATTCATCACCCAAATCAATAGAGAACCCACATAAATCATTGTCATAATTAAATTGAACCCAATAGTAGTCATAGGCCCTAAATATGAGGCGTAATATATAATGATTTGGGACATCGACCAATTCACAAATGGTTACATCAGAGGCCCTATCTCCAAAAGAACGCTCAATCCGTTCAATTACTTCTTGTTTTATAGCTTCCATACTTTCTCGAACCATACCAATACCTCCTTCTTTTTTATCGCCAACCCTTGGCTTTTAGATATTTCTCTGGGATATACGACTCGATTTTTGTCATGATTTCTTTTAAATAACTGTCCCAATCGCTTATTTCACTGTAACGACTATTTTCCTTAGACAGCAGTAAACCCTCGTCACCATTGAAAAAAACATAAATCTCGAAGAAATCATTCTCGTACTGAAATTTTACCCCGGCAAAATTATAGACGCGGAACTTCAGTTTGAAAGTATGATGATTTGATTCATCAATCATATCATAAATCACTATACCATCAATCTTATCTTTAAATATTCTTTCAACTACATCACAGATTTCGTCCGATAAAATATCCATATTATTTAATTCCATACCAGTAGTCCCCTTTTGGTTTTAATCGCTTATATCCATGTTGTTCCATCAAATAATCCCATTCCCATCTTATAGCTGATTTTTCATACATCTTCAACGTCGGATCATGAGAAAATCGAATAGTCTTGCCTTGCGCAACCGCATCATCTAGTGCAGGTTGATTGAAATATTTGAACATGTCTCTACCTTCTGCATCCAAACCATATTCAACTGTAATTTTATTCCAATCATCTCCTAAACTGAAGTAAGTGGTATCTCCAGCCTTGCTGATGTATGAATTTGGACCAGGTGTACTCCAATCTTGAGTCCCGTCAGGTCTAATTGTAGGTTCATATTTACCTAATGTCATTGTATCCGAGTCAGGGTTGATAACACTCTTCGTCCGATACATTTCATACTCTTCCAGTGGCATATTTTTTATTGGAGATTTGGAAGTATTCCGATTCCAACTATCAATTATAGATTTTTCCTTCGCTACATACTGTTTAAACTTCGAACTCTCCCTCGCAAGTTTACTTTCTTCCAGATTCTTCAGAATCTGTTCGCGGTTATACTTCGGTGCTTCGACATCGTGCACCCCCTTCACCTTCGGAAGTTCCCGACTAACTAATGGGGATTTGTTTAAGC
>NZ_JAJNSA010000189.1:0-2077 GCF_027497875.1 Streptococcus sp. SM3
TAGTAACGTCCAAAGGCCAACTTAGTTGTGTCGATGACTTGTGTATTTTCCGCGTCTCCAAGTGACTTAGTCAAGTCCGCTTTAGAAGTTGCAGTAATTACACCATTTTCAACCTTGATATCAAACTTAGCTGTCACATCTTCTCCTGTTACAGAGTCGTATGCTTTAATATCAGCTCCGTTAACATTCAAGTTTGCACTGTCATATTTATCTGTTACACCTACAGATTGAATATTGTGTGCTTCAGTGAATTTAGTTGTATCCAACCATACTTGGTAGTATACTTTATCACCTTTCTTAAGTGTCTTCGTATTGATATTTTGAGCTTCGTTGTTGGCAGTACCGTCCACATATGGGTTCGCATTGGTGTCCGCAACTTTATGTTCCAGCTCGTTATCATCATCGAGAAGTTTCACACCTGTCAGATCGAATTTAGATTCGTTCAAGATGTATTTCTCTGGGTTGAATTCTGGAGTTTCTGGAGGTGTTACACGGTTGTTGAACTCTTTGTCTGCTGGATCTGTTACGTTAGTGATGAGAGCTTTCGCTGTTCCGTCATGTTTAACTTCTACAGTTACTACTGCTTTCATCGCATCGTAAGTGACAGTTCCGTCAGTACCCTTCACTTCTTCAACTGTGAACTTGTGTTCGCCTACTTGTTCTTTCTTGAATTCAAGTTTAGAGAACTTAACGTTACCAGATGCATCGTTCTTCACAGTTTCAAGAGTCTTACCATCTTTATCCTTAAGAACGAAACTGAATTCGTTAGCTTTAAGCTCACGGCCTTCCAAACGTTTCGTGAAGTTGAATTCTACTTGCACTGGTACGCTGTTTACACGTTTTTCAGTTGGTTTGTTTGGTTTTTCAACAGTCTTGCTTACTGGGTTGTAGTAGTTGACTACTTGAGCCGCAGTATTTTCGATGTCTACTCCACCTTTAACATCCGCTTTAACAGTTGCTGGAATATCAAACTTGTAGTAACGTCCGAATTCGAATTTAGTTGTGTCAATGATTTGAGTGTTTTCTGCGTCGCCAAGTGACTTAGTGAAGCCATCTTTAAGGGTTGCAGTAATCACACCATTGTTCACAGCGATATCGAATTTAGCTGTTACATCCGCACCAGTCTTACCATCGTATGCTTTAATAGCTGAAGCTTCAACGTCGACTTTTGCCTCATCGTAGTCATCTGTGATTCCTACTGATTGGATATTGTCTTTGTTGTTTGCATCAAACTTAGTTGTGTCAAGCCATACTTGGTAAACCAATTTATCTTTTGGTTTAACAGTCTTAGTATTGATATTCGCTTTTTCGTTATTAGATGCATCGTCCGCATATGGGTTCGCATTGGTATCTGCGTACTTGTCTGCCAACTCTTTATCATCATCTAATAATGAAGTTCCAGTCAAATCAAATTCTTTTTCGTTTAGAACATATTTTTCTGGATTGAATTCTGGAGTTTCTGGAGGAGTTACACGGTTGTTAAATTCTTTATCCGCAATGTCGCCTACAGTTGCCACAAGAACTTTAGCAGTACCATCGTGTTTAACTGTGACTGTTACATTCGCTTTCATTGTATCGTATGTAACGGTTGCGTCGCTTCCTTTAACTTCTTCTACTGTGTAGTTGTGTACACCTTCGTCACCCTTCTTGAATGACATAGCTGAGAACTTAACGTTACCAGATGCATCATTGCTTACAGTTTCAAGAGTCTTACCTTCTGAATCTTTAAGAACGAAGCTGAATTCGTTGGCTTTAAGCTCACGGCCTTCCAAACGTTTAGTGAAGTTGAATTCTACTTCAACTGGAACGTTGTTTACACGTTTTTCAGTTGGTTTGCTTGGTTTTTCAACCTTCTTAGTTGTTGGGTTGTAGTAGTTCACTACTTGAGCCGCAGTATTTTCAATATCCACACCACCAGGTACATCAGCTTTCACTGTTGTTGGGATGTCGAACTTGTAGTAACGTCCGAATTCGAATTTAGTTGTGTCAATGATTTGTGTGTTTTCAGCGTCGCCAAGTGACTTAGTGAAGCCATCTTTAAGGGTTGCAGTAATCACACCATTGTTCACAGCGATAT
>NZ_JAJNSA010000190.1:0-1997 GCF_027497875.1 Streptococcus sp. SM3
GATATCCACCAATTATATTTTCTAGATATTCATATCCAAGACAATGAGTATTGTGGGCTGGAAATTGCTCAAAAAATACGAGAAGCAAATCCTTATGCCATTATTGTTTTTATTACTACAAAATCAGAATTCGCTTCGATTACCTATCGTTATAAAGTATCTGCCTTAGATTTTATTGATAAAAATTTGAATGAAGATTTATTTAGATTAAAAATTAAGGAGTGTATTGAGTACCTAACGACTATTCAAATTGGAAATGATGATTTGACAGATTATTTTGAGTATGACTTTAAGGATAAAAAGATAAAAATTCCATTTAAGGATATTCTTTATATTGAAACTGTTGGTTCGGCTTATAAATTAAACTTAGTTGGGAAAAATTTTCAAAAAGAAATTGCGGGAAGTTTATCAGATGTCTTGGAGAAAGATGTGGAGGAGAGATATTTCAGTCCCCATCAATCTTTTATCGTGAATAGAAGTATGATCATTGGAATGGATAAGAAAAAGAAACAGCTACTGTTGAAAGAAGGCTATTCTTGTCCAATCTCAAGAAGCAATATCAAACGTGCCAAAAAATTAATTGAAGAGCAAAATTTAGAATTTAGTGCTTGACAATTAGTTAAATTTTGATATAATGGGATATGTTCTGTTAATGAATATATGGTCCGTTGGTCAAGGGGTTAAGACACCGCCTTTTCACGGCGGTAACACGGGTTCGAATCCCGTACGGACTATATCTCATTCCGCCATAGCTCAGTTGGTAGTAGCGCATGACTGTTAATCATGATGTCGTAGGTTCGAGTCCTACTGGCGGAGCTAGTATAGCACCCATTTGGGTGTTTTTTTGTTTTGAAAAAGGCTAGGATAATGACTATCCTAGCCTTTTATTTATAAGTGAACCGATGGTTAGATTCCTTAACTTTTTCGTCTTTTTATTTGTCTCCATTCGTAGAGGAAAAAGAGAATGATTCCAACGAAAAAGGCAATGAGTCCTTCAATGAAGCCTTGGGGAACAAATGTTAAGGTGACTGTTCCGGATCCTTTTGAAACACGAACTCCCATTAATCCTTTCTGGATGCGATGAATTTTGATAGGTTTTCCATTTTGTTTAGCTGACCAGCCTTTATCATAAGGGAGTGTAAAAATAAGGGTAGTGTCTCTATTTGCGTTATAGGCTGCTACCAATTTGTTTTTCTTTTTGTGAATAGCAACTTCTTGCTGACGAATGCTAGCGATAGCTTGTGTGTATTGGTCAAGATCCAGAGCAAAAAATTCTGGTGTATCAAAAGAGACTGTCGAATTTTCTGGAAAACTCATACGAATAGTAACTGTTTCCTCTGTGTCAAAATGGCCAATCGAAAAGAATGGAAAGGCATTATCAATGGTATAGCGTTGAGTCTGTCCATTGTAGCTGATTTCAATATCTTTTCGATCATCGTTTGAAAATTGTAAATTTGGAACATTGACATATAGTTGGCTATGGGCAGGAACCGTTACTTCATATTGAATACTTGCGTAGGAAAGATGACTATCTTCTTCAATTTTTGCAGTTTGCAACGAAGATGTAGTATTTTGTGAAGTAGGCGAGAGAATATTTAATTTCTTATAAAATTTATATTTTTCATCTGTGATTTGATGGATGAATCGTGTCTGATTATCCAGTGTCAAATTCGTAAAGGAAGTATTTTTATAAGGTTTTGCTGACAGAAAGGCGATTGGTAAGGCATATTCGTTTTCTGAAAGTGAGACTCCATTTTTGGTTGCAATCTCTTTAAATCCAAATTTTTGAACAGGTTGTTGGCTTAAATTATAGCGAACACCAAATAGACTATCCATTAAAATAGAATTGTTTTGGTATCGAAGATTGAGGTAGTTTGTCCAATGTCGAGCTAGCATCCGTATTTCGTACAGATGAAAATTGAGAAATTCCATTATAACCATACTTCATGCTATCATTGCCCGTTTGTGGCTGTAAAATCTCAGTCCGATAATTAGAG
>NZ_JAJNSA010000191.1:0-1979 GCF_027497875.1 Streptococcus sp. SM3
GCCGTCGAGAATAATGGAACCAACCATTTCCTAGATTCTAATCCTTTGTAGCGCCTGATTAAAAGGAAAGCAAAGGATAAACCAATTGCCCCGTATCTGAGCCAAATGGTTAAAAATACTGCTGCCCCAAAATATTTGAGGGGAGCTAGAATGTAGATGATGTTAAAGGGGCTCATTAAATAGTAGCCAAGCACACCGATCATATCTCCACCAAGAGATTTGGTGAAAGAATAACTCAAACTAGATAGATCCCCCGTCAAGATGGCATTTTTTAGCAAGCCAAAGAAACTGATATATTGCTGTCCAAAGTCAACAGCCATCAGACTCTTGCTTCCAAAAGGATACATCCCTATAAAAGCCCACACAACCAGCATAATGGTCATTGGGAGCAGGGCACTTGCGGCATAGAGAACTTTCTTTGGATGCTTTTTCCAAAACTCTTGCCAACGCATGAACCAGATTAACATGTTTTCTCCTATCTTCTTTAGCCGATATGATTTTTCTTCGCTTGTTCGATATTGGTCTCTTCAATGATGAAATGAGGACGACGCTTCACTTCGTAATAGATCTTGCCAATATACTCTCCAAGAATTCCAATGAAGATGAGTTGAACTCCACTAAATAATATAATAGCCGCAATCGTTGTGAAATAACCACTCACATAATTCCCAGCAGCGAAGATATATTTCATCAACTCAAAAACTAGATATAAAAGAGCTAGCCCTAAACAGATGAAACCGAATTGAATGCAAACACGGAGAGGGCGATCATTAAAAGAAATAATTCCTTGAATCGCATAATTCAAAGATTTCTTAAAACCAAACTTGCTCTTTCCAGCCTTACGGGTTTCATTCTTATAAGGAATTACTTTCTCTTTGAAACCAATCCATTCATACAAACCTTTATTAAAACGATTGTACTCCGGCATTGACACAAAGGCTTCCATCGCTTTTCGGCTAAGCAGTCTTAATTCCGATTTCCCGTCCGTTAGGTGAACATCCATGGAGCGGTTTGACAAGAAGTAAAACAAACGTGCAAAGGAACTTCCTACAAAAGATTCCCCTTCACGAGTTCGTTGGCCACTAACAATATCATAGCCCTCATTATAAGCTTCTAAGAATAAGGGAATCAAGTATGGTGGATGCTGGAGATCCCCATCCATGACCATCACCGCATCCCCACTGGCATATTTAAAACCAGCCAAGATGCCACTCTCTCGTCCAAAATTTCGACTGAAACGGATATATTTGATGCGGTCGTTTTCTCTTGCAAATTCTTCAATCAACTCAAAGGTTTTGTCACTACTTCCATCATCGATATAGAGAATTTCATAATCAGAGAGCTCTTTTCCTAACATTTTCTCAAGCTGATTAGAAATTTCACGATGGGTTTGAGGAAGCACCAGCTCCTCATTCAAGAGGGTTATTAAGATTGATAATTTCATCCCTTTTCTCCATAATACATTCCCAAAAAAGAGAGAGCTCATGCTCTCCCCTTATGTAGAAACTCATTGTTTATTTAATAGACAATTTTCGTTTCAATACGACTGCACCTGCTAACACAAAGGCTCCTGAGAATACAAATCCAGTTGCTGCAACTTCACCTGTATTAGGAAGAAGCGCTTTACGCCCTCCTCCATTGTTTCCACCTTTTGGTCCTGGTTTTCCAGTTGTGGTCGTCGTGGTTGATTCTTCACTTCCTGGAGTCACCGGTTTCTCTGGTGTTGTCGTTGTGGTGGTTGTTGTCGGCTCTTCTGTTGTTGTGGTTGTAGTTGTTGTTGGCTCTACAGTAGTCGTCGTTGTCGTTGACTCTCCTGTTGTTGTGGTTGTAGTAGTCGCCGGCTCTTCTGTTGTTGTTGTTGAAGTAGTCGTTGTTGGCTCTTCTGTTGTTGTTGAAGTAGTCGTTGTTGGCTCTTCTGTTGTTGTTGAAGTAGTTGTTGTTGGCTCTTCTGTTGTTGTTGAAGTAGTTGTTGTTGGCTC
>NZ_JAJNSA010000192.1:0-1947 GCF_027497875.1 Streptococcus sp. SM3
AATAAAAGAGGTAAACCATGACAAAACGAATCAAAAAGAGCAAGGCTGTCAACAGGAAGACAGAAAGAACTAAAAGAAGATTATTGTATATGGGACTACTTAAGATGGGCTTGGCGATCATTTCCAATTCCATTCCTAAGATGACAAAGACCGACCCATTTAAGATAAAGTTGACCGTATTCCAGACAGTATGACTCACAGTATCTACCCGCGCTTCAAGGAGGGTAATGTGCTTAAAGCGACTGGCTTTTAGGATCCCTGACACAACTACTGCAATGATACCAGAGACATGGAGTTCTTCTGCTAAGAAGAAGGTTAACAGAGGGAGACTCAGTTCTAATAACAATTCACTGGCAATATCACTAGCGCGAACACTCAAGAGCAAGGTTTGCAGCCACCGGTTCACAAAGGCCGTCAAGATCCCCACTGCAAATCCTCCAATGATGGAGATTCCTAAGGAAACTCCTGCCTCTCCAAGAGAGAAACTTCCGGTCGCAAGGGCTGCCAAGGCCACTCGAAAGGCGACTAGACCAGAGGCATCATTTAGTAACCCTTCGCCTTTTAAGATATTCGAAACCCGCTTTGGAAAGCTAAAGCGCTCAGACAGGGAAGCAAAGGCTACTAAGTCGGTAGGCCCAAGGGCTGCCCCTACTGCCATACAGGCTGCTAAAGGAAGGCTCAGCCACAAGGAGTGAGCTGCCCAGCCCAAACTAATGGTGGAGATAAAAATCACTGGAAAAATCAAATAAAGAATGATGCGCCAGTGTTTCAAGACAGAAGTAATATCTGCTTCTTCTGCCTCTCGAAATAAAAGAGGGCCAATGACCAAGGCTAGAAAGAGCTCGGTATCCAGATGAAAATTTTCTTCTGGGACAAAGAAAGCCCAACCAATCCCTAGTAAAATTTGAATCAAGGGCAGAGGAAGGCTTGGCACAAGTTTATTGGTGGCATTTGAGACGATCAAAATCATCGAAAAGATCACTGCATAAAGGAGTAGTTCCATATCACTCCCTCCTTAGCGTTCTTGGCAGCAGGTCTCAAATTGCTGTTTTAACTCCGCAATCTTTTGGTCTGTCTTGGTTACATCCTTGTGCTCAATCTTCTTTTGGCACCGTTCCATCTCAAGCGAAACCAATTTCTTTTTTATTTTGAGCATCTTTTTGGTCATATGGGCTTCATCATAAAAACCCATTGCACGCTCGTGGATGGTTGATTCAACAAAATGATGTCTCAATCCTTCGATTTTATTCTTTAAATATTCTTTATCCATGACGGTAGCTTTCTAATTTTTCGATCATGACCAAAAAGGGTGGCTGATTCACTTGATTCAGTGTCCGGTAGATAGTCGCTGTATAGTCTTTTTGAGGCAGATGACTAACAAAGTCCAGCACTGCATCACGCTCGATGTCTCCTCCCTCATGACCATAATAGATCATAATAGCCATTCGCCCACCTTTTTCTAGGCGAGCACAGATTTTTTCCATCGCTTCAATCGTGGTAGCTGGAAGAGTAATGACCGATTTATCTGCAGATGGCAGATAACCCAGATTAAAAATAGCTGCTTTGAGGGTCTCCACATATTGGTCCACATGCTGGTGGCCATCCAAAATCAACTGGACATGTTGAAGACCCAACTTCTCCAATCTTTCTTGAGTATTTACAAGTGCCTGCTCCTGAATATCAAAGGCATAGACCTGGCCTGCTAGTTGAGCTAAAAAGGCCGTATCATGTCCATTTCCCATGGTCGCATCCACCACCACATCTTCTTTGGTGATGACTTCTGCTAAAAATTGATGGGCCATTTCAAGTGGTCGAAGCATTGGCAGTCTCCTTTTCTTCTAGCTTACATCCTTGGGTACTTCCACGCCGACGCATTTCAGTTTCAATAGCGTTTAGGACTTCCCATTTGTTGAGACTCCACATAGGGCCAATCAACATATCCCGTGG
>NZ_JAJNSA010000026.1:0-27573 GCF_027497875.1 Streptococcus sp. SM3
ATCCCAGAGGTCTTCTGAGCTTGCTCCATCAAAGACTGGTGTCGCGATGTGAATACCCAAGTTACGAGCTGCCATACCAAGGTGAAGTTCCATAACCTGACCGATATTCATACGTGATGGCACCCCAAGAGGGTTCAACATGATATCAACTGGTGTACCGTCTGGAAGGTAAGGCATATCTTCAACTGGAACAATACGAGACACAACCCCTTTGTTTCCGTGACGACCGGCCATCTTATCTCCGACGCGGATCTTGCGTTTTTGTGCAATGTAAACACGAACCAACATGTTGACACCAGATTGTAATTCATCACCGTTTGCACGGGTAAAGATCTTAACATCGCGAACGACTCCATCTCCACCGTGAGGTACACGAAGAGAAGTATCACGCACTTCACGAGATTTATCTCCAAAGATCGCGTGAAGGAGACGTTCTTCAGCAGAAAGGTCTTTTTCACCCTTCGGTGTTACCTTACCGACAAGGATATCGCCTTCTTTTACTTCCGCACCAATACGGATAATACCTGTTTCATCCAAGTCACGAAGAGCATCTTCACCGACGTTTGGAATTTCACGGGTAATTTCTTCAGGGCCTAACTTGGTATCGCGTGTTTCTGATTCGAATTCTTCCAAGTGAACAGATGTGTAGACATCTTCTTTCACCAAGCGTTCGCTCATGATAACGGCATCCTCGAAGTTATACCCTTCCCAAGTCATGTAAGCGACGATTGGGTTTTGACCAAGGGCCATTTCCCCTTTTTCCATCGATGGACCGTCAGCGATAAAGTCACCTTTTTCAACGGTTTCACCAACTTTAACCAGAGTACGTTGGTTGTAGGCTGTACCTGAGTTTGAACGACGGAATTTTTGGATGTGATATACATCAAGAGATCCATCTTCCCGACGAACTTCTACCTTGTCCGCATCTGCATAGGTAACTTTACCATCATGTTGAGCAATGACTGCAGCTCCTGAGTCATGGGCTGCTTGGTATTCCATACCAGTACCCACATAAGGGGCTTTTGGATCAATCAATGGAACAGCTTGACGTTGCATGTTGGCACCCATGAGGGCACGGTTGGAGTCATCGTTTTCCAAGAAAGGAATACATGCTGTCGCAACGGCAACTACTTGTTTTGGAGACACGTCCATGTAGTCGACTTGATCAGATGGGAACTCTTGGTTGTTACCACGGTGACGTCCCATAACGATTGGCTCAGCAAAGCCACCCTTTTCGTTCAACTTAGAGTTGGCCTGAGCGACGATGTACTCATCTTCTTCATCGGCTGTCAACCAAACGATTTCGTTGGTCACCACACCTTTTTCACGGTCCACTTTACGGTATGGCGTTTGGATGAAACCATACTTGTTCAAGTGTCCATAGGATGACAAGTTGTTGATCAAACCGATATTTGGTCCTTCAGGTGTTTCGATTGGACACATCCGACCATAGTGGGTATAGTGCACGTCACGCACTTCATATCCGGCACGGTCACGTGTCAAACCACCAGGCCCTAAGGCAGACAAACGACGTTTGTGAGACAACTCAGAAAGTGGGTTGTGTTGGTCCATGAACTGTGACAATTGTGAAGAACCAAAGAATTCTTTAATCGCTGCAGTTACTGGACGAATGTTAATAATTTGTTGTGGTGTCAAGACATCGTTATCTTGCACAGACATCCGTTCGCGAACGTTTCGTTCCATCCGTGAAAGTCCAAGACGCACTTGGTTGGCAAGCAATTCACCAACGGCACGAATCCGACGGTTTCCAAGGTGGTCGATATCATCTACACGGCCAATTCCTTCTGCAAGGTTCAAGAAATAGCTCATCTCTGCCAAGATATCTGCTGGAGTTACGATGCGTACTTTGTCAGATGGATTAGCATTTCCGATGATGGTGACAACACGGTCTGGATCTGTTGGAGCGACAACTTTGAATTTTTGCAATTCAACTGGTTCTGTCAAAACAGCAGCATCATTTGGAATGTAAGTGATTTTGTTCAAACCGTTATCCAATTGTCCTGAGATGCTGTCGATGACATCGCGCGTCATCACGGTACCAGCTTCTACAAGGATTTCTCCTGTTTCAGCATCCACCAACGGTTCTGCAATCGTTTGGTTCAACAAGCGGTTCTTGATATTGAGTTTCTTGTTGATCTTATAGCGACCAACTGGTGCCAAGTCATAACGACGTGGATCAAAGAAACGGGCCACCAACAAGCTACGTGAGCTTTCCGCTGTCTTTGGTTCACCTGGACGAAGACGCTCATAGATTTCTTTGAGGGCTTCATCTGTCCGTGAATCCATTGGATTTTTGTGGATATCTTTTTCGATGGTATTGCGAACCAATTCGCTATCCCCAAAGATATCGATGATTTCATCATCTCCTGAGAATCCAAGAGCACGCACAAGCGTTGTAAATGGAATTTTACGTGTGCGGTCGATGCGTGTGTAGGCGATGTCTTTTGAGTCAGTTTCAAGCTCTAACCAAGCTCCACGGTTAGGGATAACAGTAGATCCATAACCAATCTTACCATTCTTGTCCACCTTATCATTGAAGTAGACACCTGGTGAGCGGACCAACTGAGATACGATAATCCGTTCTCCACCATTGATGATGAAGGTTCCCATTTCAGTCATGATTGGGAAATCACCAAAGAAAACTTCTTGGGTCTTGATTTCACCTGTTTCTTTGTTGACCAAACGGAAGGTCACAAAGATTGGGGCTGAATAGCTGGCATCATGGATGCGCGCTTCTTCAAGCGAATACTTGGGGTCGCGGATTTCATATCCCACAAATTCCAATTCCATTGTATCCGTGAAGTTCGAGATTGGAAGCACATCTTCAAATACTTCCTTCAAGCCATGATCCAAGAAATCTTTGAATGAGTCTGTCTGGATTTCAATCAAGTTTGGTAAATCAAGAACCTCTTTGATTCTTGAAAAACTACGACGGGTCCGATGTTTCCCGTATTGAACGTCATGTCCTGCCAAAGTTTTTAGCTCCTTTTTCCATACTAGGATAGCTTGGTAACATCACTCCTACCACCTATCCGGTTTTAACTACAATTGTGTGATTTGCATCACGTGAAGAGCTGTCTCTTCACCTCATTCGTCGCTTTTTGTAATTTTTAGAAAAATTAAATTTGTGTAACAAACTAGGATTTTCCTAAAAAATAGGCACAAAAAGAGCAGCTAAATCGACTTATTCAAGTAAGATTTAACTGCTGTAAGCTCTTATTTGGACAATATTTCAAATAAAGCACACGACAAATTAGTTATTACTATTATACCGTTTTTTGCTCCAAAAATCAAGGCTTTCTCTAGGTTTTCTAAAGGATCACACTAGCGTTGATTGCTACGATTTGAGCTGTTTCGATTTGAACTATTGCTTGATGAACTATTGGTTGTCGAATTGTTCTTATTATTCGGCTGGTTTCCACTGGTATTACCGAGAATGGCTGCCCAAGCACTTTGATAATCACTATCCGATCCCCCGATGGCAAAGCGGTATTGAGTGGTTGGCGCTCCGTTTTTGGCCCAAAGACTCGTCACAGTTTGACCGCTCAGATCGATATCTCTACCATTGACATTGACGCGACCTGGCCTTTCTCCAGTCGATTTGAGCACTTCAGAGCGGATCACACTCTTATCGAGAGTGAATTTATCCTGAATTCCAAAGAGACTTGGATCTGCTTGGTAGATCGCATTCGCCAACTGCGCCATGTATTGAGCATTGTTGTTGTATCCAGTCAAGGCCTGCATGGAAGCATTGTTGTCATGGCCGATCCAACCTCCTAAAGAAACATTTGGAGTGGACAACATCAACCACATATCCCCATTTGAGTTAGTGGTACCGGTTTTTCCAATCCAGTCAGCACCTGCCAGCGTTGGGTTGACTTGGCTAATTCGTGACTTAAAGGTCGTTGTAGCACCAGACGTAATAACCCCGCGCAAGAGATCCTGCATAATCGTTGCCGTTGCTGGAGAGTAAACACGAACAGGATCTGCCTCGTGCTTGTAAACTACATCTCCATCTCGATCAATGATTTGCTCTACCATGTAGCGTTTGAGGTAGTTCCCATTGTTAGCAATGGTTTGGAAACCATTGGTATGTTGGGCAACAGTGACCTCAATTCCTCCCCCCATTGGCAGACTCTCAATGCCATATTCAGGGATATCATAGCCCATTTTCTTCATGTAGGATGGGACATCCACACCCTTTTCACGAAGGGTCCGGTATGTCCAGTAAGCTGGAATATTCCATGAGGTATTGAGGGCCTCACGGAGATCCATCATGGCTGTCCCTCGGCTATCCACGTGCATGATCGGCTCACCACTTGAGAAATTAGTCGGGTAGTTAGAAAGGATGCTATTGCTTCCCATCAAGCCTTGGTCGATGGCAATCCCATAGGCCAACAGCGGCTTGATAGCAGACCCTGGGGAACGTTCTGTATCAAAGGCATGGTTGTTTTGGTTACCATCAAAATTCCGACCACCGATAAATCCTAAAACAGCACCCGTTCGGTTGTCCATCAGGACATTCCCAACTTCTACCAGTCCCGTCCCATCATCCAAGACGCTTCCAAAATTCGCAACTGCAGCCTGCATCGCATTGTGAACCGGTTTGTTAATCGTGGTTTGGATAGTGTAGCCACCTTCGCGCAACTCACTCTCAGCTAATTCTTGATAAGCCTTGACGGTTTCATTATTTTTCAGGTCTTGCTTGGTGACATTGTCTCGCTTGATCAAGTAATCATACATGGCCTCTTTTGCTTCTGCCATGGCTTGGAAGTAGAGGTAGTCATGCGGTGTTTTCTCGATGCTATCTGGAGCGATGAAGTCCTTGGTCAAGTCGTACTGAGCATAGGTTTCGTAGTCTTTTTTCGATAAGGCTCCCGTCCGGTACATATTGAACAAGACATCTTTGGCACGCGCCAAACCTAACTCGAGGTTCTCCTTGCTCTTTAGGCTACCGTCTGCAGCATAAGGAGAGTAGACAATCGGACTCTGTGGCAAGCCAGCGATAAAGGCTGCTTGTGGAACAGACAAGTCTTTCGCAGAGACGCCAAAGATCCCTTGAGCCGCGGCTTCCACACCTGCAATATTTTGTCCCCGATTGTTTCGTCCAAAAGGCGAGACGTTTAAGTAGGTGGTTAGGATTTCGTTTTTATCCATTCCCCTCTCTAAAGCTAGGGCATCGACAATCTCTGTCGCCTTACGAGTAAAGGTTGGAGCATCTCCTACGACTTGCTGTTTGATCAACTGCTGGGTTAAGGTCGATCCCCCACTAGAGGAACCGACACCGGCTACAGATCCAAGCGTCGCCCGAAGAACAGCTTTGGGCACAACCCCCTTGTGGCTTTCAAAGTTCTCATCCTCAGTAGCGATCACAGCCTTTTTGACATTGTCGGAAATGGCATCTCCAGCTACCGGCGTGCGGATCAAATCACTGTCCACTTCTGCAATCAGGCTCTTATCGGAATAGGTCAGTTTTGAAACACTGCTGACATTGCGAACCTGCTGGACCAGCTCTTCTGTCTTTGGAACCTTGACATTGCTAAAGAGGCTTGCTGCATAACCAATCCCGATCCCTGCGCCAAATAAAAAGAGGCACACAAATAAGGCGATCATCACATCCCACAAGAGTTTGAGCGTCCTCAAAAAGGTCGCAAAAATATCGCCGACAGACCAGCTACTTTCTTCATTTTTTTCCTTATTCGGAGTTTCTGTATACATCTTTGCAAAGAATTTTTGGACTTTCTTCCAAAACTCTTGCAGCTTCTCTTTTAATTGATTCACTGATTCTTTCTCCTTGTTCCCTATATTATAGCAGATTAGCCCCTTTGTTTTCAATCACAAGAGCGTAGAAATCCTCGCTCATTCTTCCTGGGTAAGGACAAGAAAATGATGGAAAGCATTGCCATTTCCGTGGTTTATGGTAGAATAGAGAAATGAATAAACTTATAAAGGAGAAAAGACACATGCACATTTTTGATGAGCTAAAAGAGCGTGGTTTGGTATTTCAAACGACGGATGAAGAAGCCTTGCGCAAAGCACTGGAAGAAGGTCAGGTTTCTTATTATACTGGTTATGATCCAACTGCTGACAGCCTTCACCTTGGTCACTTGGTTGCCATCTTGACGAGCCGTCGTCTTCAACTAGCAGGCCACAAACCTTATGCGCTCGTTGGCGGTGCGACTGGTCTCATTGGAGATCCGTCCTTCAAAGATGCTGAACGTAGTCTCCAAACAAAAGAAACTGTACAAGAATGGGTTCGCTCCATTCAAGGACAATTGTCTCGTTTCCTCGATTTTGAAAATGGGGACAATAAAGCCGAAATGGTCAACAACTACGATTGGTTCGGAAGCATTAGCTTTATTGACTTCCTTCGTGATGTCGGAAAATACTTTACAGTCAATGCTATGATGAGTAAAGAATCTGTTAAAAAACGGATTGAGACAGGGATTTCTTACACAGAATTTGCCTACCAAATTATGCAAGGCTATGACTTCTACGTCCTCAACCAAGAACACAATGTCACCCTTCAAATCGGTGGGTCTGACCAATGGGGAAACATGACAGCTGGTACTGAGTTGATGCGTCGTAAAGCAGATAAAACTGGTCATGTTATGACTGTTCCTTTGATCACAGATGCAACTGGTAAGAAATTCGGTAAATCAGAAGGCAATGCGGTCTGGCTCAATGCAGACAAAACATCTCCATACGAAATGTACCAATTCTGGATGAATGTGATGGATGCGGATGCTGTGCGCTTCTTGAAGATCTTCACTTTCTTGTCACTTGATGAGATTGAAGAGATCCGCAAACAGTTTGAGGCTGCTCCTCATGAACGCTTGGCTCAAAAGATCTTGGCGCGTGAAGTGGTCACCCTTGTCCACGGTGAAGAAGCCTACAAGGAAGCCCTCAACATCACAGAACAACTCTTTGCAGGAAACATCAAAAACCTTTCTGTCAAAGAACTCAAACAAGGCCTTCGTGGTGTGCCAAACTACCAGGTCCAAGCAGAAGACAACCTCAACATCGTTGAACTCTTGGTCACAGCTGGTGTGGTCAATTCTAAACGCCAAGCCCGCGAAGATGTTCAAAACGGAGCTATCTACGTCAACGGCGAACGCATCCAAGACCTTGACTATGTCTTGAGCGATAGCGATAAATTAGAAAATGAATTGACCGTTATCCGTCGCGGTAAGAAAAAATACTTTGTTTTGACATATTAAGAAAGCAAAACCACGAAGTTAATACGAAACTTCGTGGTTTTCTTATATACTTTTTTCTGGGACTATTTCCCTTTTCTGCGATGCAACAAAGCTTGGTTAATTCGTTGAGTTTTTTTATGGAGCTGCCAAATCTGGTACAGCCAGATCAGGCCGTAAATGGCTAGAAAGATCAACCAAGGAATCGGGCTCCGTAAGGCTGTCCCCCAGCCAAAAAACAAGTAGGTTAATGCTAAGATGGCAGCTGTCACAACTAAATGCAAGGCCACACGCAAACTATAGGTCAAAAACTCTTCTTCCTCAAGAATGAATGTCAAGACTCCCATTGTCCCACTCATCAAAAAGATCGCCAGGATATTGCGGACATTTACAGCAGGATAGACGATGTTGGTATAGACATGGGATAATAACACCAAACACAAATAAAAGAAGGATCCTGTCCTCATACCAGATACAAAATAAGCTATAACTCGTTTCATCACTTTCTCCTATACCCCTAAATAATCCATCAAGGATTTGACATATTTCCGACTGACACTTGATTTTACTCCACGTGTCAGTTTAGCCATCATATTGCCTGAAAAACTATCCGATAGCGATTCTAAATGGTCGATATTCATCACCGCGTGGCGTGATATCTGTAAAAAATTACGACGATTAATCCGATGTTGAAAATTTATCAAAGTATCTCTGATGGTGAACGTTTTGTCTGTCGTATAAATGGTGAGCTGATTCTTATCAATCTCGGCTAGAATAATGTCATCAATTTTCACCATGATCAAATGATCATCTGTTTTGATAGGGATCACTACTTGATTCACTGTCGAAAATTGTTCGAGATACTCCATCACCTCTCGTGCTTGATCAGATAATTGCTTGGCTTGAATGACCACACAGGGGTCGTTTTCTGGGATATCTTGTTTTTCCTCAAAACGAATCTTCATTCCTACTCCAATTCTCACTTACTTTCTTTTACTCGATCTTTTTGCCAAGGAAATCCAAATCCCCAAAGCTAGAAGAATACCTCCTAACACTATAAGGTATGTTTGTTCCTTTGTCAATAAAGTTTGCCATTTGAGCTGAACACCCATTTTTTCTTGAAACTCTTGAAGAAGATTATCTTGACCTTTAAAGGTCTCACTTAATGCTTCTTTCATGAGGACTTGTCGATAAAGTGCAGCAATATAAGTTGCTGGGGTACATTTCATTAGTAGTTGAGCAAAATTAGGTAGAACGCCCAAAGGTACATAAGTCCCTACCAAAAAACCAGAAGCTGTACCCACTATGGTCGAAAACTTCCCAAGACTGTCTACTGATTGGAAAAAATAAACAAAAATGGCATTCACTAAGCTAGAAAGTAGGCTACTAAGTAGCATAATAAGGAGCACTTCAGGTAATAGAGATAAGGTTGGAACTTCTCTAAAATAGCCACACATCAGCACATACATAAGGATCTGCATGGAAAAAGAAATGATGATTGCACTCGTTAGATACGAAAATGCTAACCGCCACTTTCCTTGATCCGATAAATAAAGATCCTGATCTACTTGATGTTCACGGTCCTTTACTAACTGAGTCAGGGCAGCCAGACTTGTCGTAATCCCTGTCACAGCCAGCGTCCCACTCATTAACCAATTATTTAACACAGGAGCACTATTGGGAAGCTGAGCCCAGGCATCTGTTAGATTTTTTTGAAGAAAAATAATATAGAGAATAAAGGAAATCAAGGCTCCCAACAAGGAGAAGAAAACACCTGAACGATTCCTAAAATACAATAAAAAATTTCGCTTTAGTAAGGCTAACATTAGCGAACCTCCCTTCCTGTTAGTGCAATAAAGGCATCATCCATGGTCCCTGGACGAAACTCAAAATGGGCTAATTTATCTCTAACTTGTACCAGGTAATCAATGGCTTCCCTTTCACTCTCGGGTCGAAGAACATACTCCAATTGACTTTGTTGCTCTACTGACATTCCCGAAGATTTGAGACTTTCTATCTGCTGTCTCTCCTTGAAACGAATCTTTAAGATATTAGTAGCATATTGGCTCTTAATATCTAGTGCCGATCCTTGAGCAATCACTTTCCCATGGTCTACAATATAAATTTGATCAGCTTCATCTGCTTCGTCAAGATAATGCGTGGTCAATACAACGGTCATTCCCTCTTCTCTCTGCAATTGATAGAGCAAATCCCAAATAGACTTCCGGGTTTGAATGTCTAAACCTGTCGTTGGCTCATCTAAGAACAGAAGATCTGGACCGTGCAGTAGAGCACGCGCAATGTCAACCCGACGCTTTTGGCCGCCTGAAAGCGTCCCATATTTCTGCTTTTGGAAAGCTGATAGGCCTAGTCGATCAATAAGATCAGACACACGATTTGGTTTTAGGCCTTTGTACTGTCTGGCACGAATGGTCAGATTTTCCCTAACCGTCAGCATCTCATCTAAAACACTGGTTTGGAAGACCACACCAATTTTAGCACCGGGTTCATAGATTATTTCGCCTTGCGTTGGTTGTTTCAAACCGATCAACATAGAAATCGTCGTTGATTTCCCCGCCCCATTTGGTCCTAGAATCGCATTAAACGTCCCCTTTTCAAACTGCAGGTGAATATGATCAACCGCTAGATGATTTCCATACCGTTTACTGATGTTTTTAGCTTGTAATATCATGTTCTCTCTCCTTTTTGACAATATCAGTCTAGCAAAAAAGCCGTTTAAAAAACGGCCTTTTGGGATAAACAGTCAAAATGAGGGTCCAAGTGGTGAGATGGAAGAGACAAAAAGAAGAAAATTTATTGCAACCATTCTTTTCCCCATTGATTCAAGTCCTTTAAAATCGGCATCAGTGATTTACCTTTTTCTGTCAACTCCTATTCTGTATGAAGAGGCAAAGACTCATAATCATATTTCTCAACCAATTGGTTCTCTATTAAAACATCTAATCCACGTGTCAAACTGATAGTTGTAATCCCTTCAACTTCTCTTCTCAATTGATTGAAACGAACTTTCTTATGCTTGTTTATAACCCATAATATATTCATCCTCCATTTCCCACCAACCACATCTAAGACTCGAGACATACTACAGTTCCAATTTTTATTTGTTAACATTTTTTCTCCTTACAAAAATGTGCCTACTATTCAGGTAGTTTGTAAAGTATTATAATCTATTTATCATTTATTTTAAAGGAGTCACTTATGTTTATTGTAAATCTTACCTATATCAAGCCCCTTGATGAAGTTGAAAAATTCTTAGAAAAACACATAGATTTTTTAAATCAGTATTATACAAAAGGTCATTTTATCGCATCTGGAAGAAAAAATCCAAGGACCGGCGGTATCATTCTCATGAGAGCAAAAAATAAAGATGCTGTCCAAGAAATCATTGCACACGATCCATTCTATCAAAATGAGATTGCTCAATATGAGATCATTAAATTTGAGGCAAGTAAATATTGTCCAGAATTGAAAACCGTCCTGAACAATCCAGTGGACAAAATTAGATAAAGAAACTCAAGGTCCACTCAATTCCGCGTAGAACCGTTAAAAAAGTGTGACTTAGTCCCATTAAAGCATCAGTTGCTATCTAGAGGCTCTTTTGTTACACTACTAATATGAATACACCGATCAAACCAAAATTACAACGATTTCAAACAGCCACTGCCTTTGCCTGTCCTATCTGTCAACTGGACCTAGAACTTGTGGGGACCAGTTTTAAATGTCCCAAGGGCCATTCTTTTGATTTGGCGAAATTTGGCTATGTCAACCTGGCTCCCCAGATCAAACAATCAAAGGACTATGACAAGGAAAATTTCCAGAATCGCCAGCTGATCCTAGAAGCAGGTTTTTATGAGCCGATTCTAACAGCGATCGGACAAAAGATTCCGACCAGTGATGCCAGAATTCTAGATATCGGCTGCGGGGAAGGCTATTACTCCCGAAAACTACAAGAAGCTTATCCCCAAGCTACTTTCTATGCATTTGATCTTTCAAAGGAATCCGTACAACTAGCTGCCAAGAGTGATGCTAGCTGGAAGGTCAATTGGTTTGTAGGAGATTTGGCTCATTTACCCATTCAATCTAAGAGTATGGAGGTCATTTTGGATATCTTCTCCCCGGCTAATTACGCTGAATTTGAACGTGTCATAAAGACAGAAGGGGTGATCATTAAGGTCGTCCCAACCTCTTCTCATCTAAAAGAAATTCGTCAGTTGGCCCAAGATCAATTGGCCAAGCAATCTTACTCCAACCAGGAAATTTTGGAGCACTTTGAAGATCACTGTCAGATTCTCTCATCCGAAACGGTCAGCCTTACCAAGAGTTTAACTCCTGAAGAACGTCAGGCGCTCCTCACCATGACCCCCCTTCTATTTCACGTTGACCAAGAAACAATCGATTGGACCCAACTCACAGAAATCACCATTGAGGCCCAAATATTGGTTGGGAAAATCAAGATACAAAGGACATAAAATACAAAGTAAAAGGCTGAGACGATTTGTCTCAGCCTTTTACTCATCTTCTGTATGCTCTGTCATGACTTGTAAGCGATAGGTTTTAGGCGATTTTCCACAGAGTTTGCGGAAAACCTTGTAGAAATAGCCAACATTACTGTAACCGACCTTGTAGCAGATATCTTCAATACTGTCATTGGTCGATAAGAGGAGCTGCTGGGCAGCCTTGATCCGCTGTTTGTTGAGGAGTTCTGCGAAAGTCGCATTGGTTTCTCGTTTAATCAATTGTCCTAAATAGACTGGATTGATAAAGAGACCCTGACTGATGTCCTTGAGTGACAGCTCTTTTTGGTAATCACGGCTAATCACTTGGAGGACACTCGCTACATTTTCATTCATCCGATAGTGGGATAAGAAACGGGACAACTCTTCCTGGATAAAGCCAATCATCTCGCTAAAGGTGGCAGCATCATGGACTTTCTTGACCACATCGGCCAAATCATCTCCTTGCAGGTATTCAAACAAATGAAAGACATCCATCAAAAATTGAATAAAGAGCTGCTTGGTCAGCGAAACCTTAGGTGTCTTCTCAAGGATCATTTTTTCTAACCAGGCCAGTTCTTCTAAGATCTGTTGGATATTTCCTTGCATGATCACCCGATAGGCAGGCTCGTAGTAATGGAAGACCTCTTCATCTTGATTAAGAGGGGTCGCTCCATAAAAGAGGCTCCGCTCTACTAGGTCCTTAAATTGATGAAAGTGCTCCTTATACGGAGGCTCAAAGGCCTTCTCAATCATGGCTTCTTCTTCCTGACTCGATATAAAGAGTTGAAGATTTTGCCCAAGAACTTGATAAGACGAGCTGATAAAGCCTTTTTTCTCCTTAGCGACTCCAATCCACAATGAGTTCCGACCTGCGATATAGCGACAAAACTCTTCCTCAGAGATATCATCGTGAATCAAACGGTCGGCCAACTCTTGGCTTGGTTGCTGGATTTTATGCTGAATTTTTTCTAGGATATTGCCCATCTCCACCTTATTGACAGGTTTGAGCAGGTAGTCTGCCACGCGCAAATTGAGGGCTGTCTTGACGTATTCAAAATCCTGATAGCCTGACATAATGATAAAGGCAGCATCTGGGATCAAATCCTTCATCTCAGCAATCATCTGAAGTCCAGTTTTCCCAGGCATATTGACATCCGTGATCACCACATCTACCGGATACTCTCGCACATAATCAAGGGCCTGGTCTGCATCTTCTGCAGTTGCGACCACTTCCATATTCCAGTGGTCAAAGGGGATTAATTTTTTTAACCCTTCTGTAATCATATACTCATCGTCTACTAATAAGACTTTGTACATTCTGTCTCCTTTATTCATCTTGAATGGTTATCGTATAGGTCACTCCATGGTGAGGTTGGGAGAAGACTTGGATATGGTAGCGATCTCCAAAATAGAGCAGCATGCGTTCATGGACATTGACAATTCCGATGGACTGCCGACCACTCTTTTCTTCGATTTCTGAGCGTGGATTGCGATTGGCTAGCATCTCTTGAATGCTTTCTAGCTGTTCTTCTTTCATCCCGCGCCCATTATCAGTGATCAAGATGATGACCTGCCCTTCTCCTTGCAAGACCTTGACACTGATCACATTGTCCTTGCGTTTATGGTCCACTCCATGCGCAAAATAGTTCTCGACCAAAGGCTGGATGGTGAATTTTGGAATCTTCATTTTTTCCAAACCTGGATCGATCTTAAAGCCATAGGCAATCGATTTGGGATAACGTACCATGCAGAGGTAGCTGTATTTGCGACAAAATTCGAGCTCATTTTCAACCGTCGTCACTCGCTCATCTGAGATATTATTGCGCAAGAGACTACTAAACTCATAGATAATATCACCCAATTCATCCTGCTCTTGCATGACGGCATACATCCGGATAAATTCCAGTGTATTGTACATGAAATGGGGATTGATCTGGGCTTGTAGGGCCCGCATATTGGCATCTTTTTGGCTGAGCTGCAACTGGTAGATATCCCGAATGTTCTTGTCCATATTGTCTAACATGGTATTGATCATATTACCAATGACCAAAAGTTCTTGGTCCTTGGTCGAGGTATCAATCCGTCGTTCACTATCGCCTTGACTGATCTGATTCATGGTATCGACCAAGTCGAGGACTTGACGCCGGTAATTTTTGAAAATCTGCCGTAATAACAAGTACAGGATCAAGAAAATCAGGAAAGCAATGGAGAGAAAAGTGGTCAGGTTAGCTAGACCCTTCTTGACCAAATAACTTTCAGAAACGACTACATCCACCTTGTAGCCATAGATCGTGCTACGGGTTTGCCATTTAACATCTTTTGCTTGCTCCTTATCCCCTTCATGGTACATTTCTTTCCCAAAGGGCGTGAAGATCCGCACAGCAACCGGTAGATCTCCTCTAGCATTGTCAATCGCTGCCGTCAAAATTTCCTGGTCCAAGGTCATATAAGCAATCCCAACTCCAGCACCCGTTGTCGGATCTGTCAAAGGAACTGGAATAGCTGTCGCAGGAGCCTTGTAATGGTCCGCTGAAACTTGCTTACCCCCCTTCGATTGCCGGGTAGAGACAAATACTGTCTTGTAATCCGACAAGGTGACATCGATGCCCTCGATGTTTTTATTGCTCAAATAGAGACTGTCAATATTCTTATGTAGGGACAATTGGATATAAGAAGGAAACTGGGCATTCAATCGCCAAGTCTCATACTCCGATGGTGACAAGGTAAAATAGCGATAAACCCCTTCTAATTTTGCAGGGTTTTCAACGAGACTACGCCCTTCTTGTGTGACCCGCTGATAAGAGGTCTCGAGATCCGTCACGACTTCAGTCAAGACCCGTTGGGCGATCCGATCGGCTTCAGCTTGCTGGTTTTTCCAAGAGATCCCCGCTACGACGAGACCCATAATGGTCAAAATGACCACCATAACATAGGCGTAGAATTTTAAAAGCGTACTTAACCAGATTTTTTTCATCGTTAGGATACCAATTTTTCGTGGATATTTTGATAAACAGGGTCAAAGATATCATTGACAAAGAAATGCCAGACGCCGATCAAGACAAAAAAGAGAAGGGCTGGCATATAGTAGCTAATGACACCAAGTAGTGCTGTTCCAAGGATGAGCTTAAGAACTGGACGAATGTCCAGCAACATTCCGATCAAACTGAGCTTGATACTGTTGGCATAAGAGAGAGCAAAATGCACTTGCAATTTCAAATAAACGGCGTAAGCTAGAGGCGCAACCAAGAGGAAAACCAGATTAAACAAGAGAACCAAAATTTGGAAGAAATTCAAGTGAGGGATCTGGATCATGAGGTACATGCCATAAAGGAGAACCCCTTCAATGGCAAAGAAGGTGTAAAAGACTTGATTAGCCGGGCGTAGATTTTCTTTGAAGAGTTCCCAAGCGCGTGACCAATGATAGTCCTTGTAGGTCATGCCATTTTCCGCATAGAGGCTCATGATAGTGGCACTAGCCGGTCCTACTCCTAGCAGAACACCCCCACAGATCGTCAAGACCCAAAAAATCCCTGTTACCAGCATAGCAACATAGACTCTCGTAAAAATGAACTCGATGATTTTTCCCATCATTCAGCCTCTTTCCCAATTAGTTATTCTATTATATCATAAAAATAAAACGCTTTCCTCATATTTGCATTAGTGAATTGAAATATTGATTTTCATTTCCAGGATTCATTTTCATAAAAACTTAAAAAGGCCTTGGAGACAGCCCCAAAGCCTTTTCACACGACCTGTTTCTTATTTTTTAGAAGCAAGGAATTCGTCGTATTGTTTTTGCATTTCGTCAAGCACTTTTTGGTAAGCACCTTCTGATTTCAATTTTTCAAGCATCTTAGGAACTTCTACTTCAGGATCCACAGTACCAGTATTGATCGCACCTGCGAATTGGTTCAAAGTATTTGTAAGAGCAGTGATTTCTGATTTCACTTTATCTGTGTTAAAGATGAAACCAAGTGCTGGAGATTCTTTTGCAGTTTCCAAGTCTTTCTTAGATTGTGCAATTTGTTCATCTGTTACGTTTTCGTTGATGTAAAGGATCCAGTTGTTACCAGTGTTCCATCCAGACATGTGAGTGTTTCCGTTGTAGCCATCCAAGACTTTGACACGGTTTTCTTTACCTTCAACTTTTTCCCAGTTCTTGCCTTCTGGTCCGTAAACAAGACCGTTCAAGAGTTCTGGGTTTGTATTCAAGAGGTTCAATACTTCCATTGCTTTTTCTTTGTTCTTAGAGTTGTTTGAGATAACAAAGTTAGCTACTTGAGTAGTATTGTTCTTCTTGTAAAGTTCAGTAAATGGTTTGATGTCGATCTTACGGTTTGCTACACGAGAAAGCAAGCTATTGCCGTAGTCAGCTGGTCCTACTGTTTCTTCACGAACCAACCAAGTATCTTGAGAAAGGTCATAACCAGTATCGCTTGTTGCTACGTCTTTTGGAATGTATCCTGCTTCGTAATATTTGTGAAGAGTCTTCAAGTTTTCTACATAACGAGGAATGGTGTAACGGTCAACGATCTTCGTAGTGTCACCTTTCAAGTCAACCACGAATGGAAGTCCATCAACAGCTACGTAGTCGAAGTCATCTGAAGGTCCACCGTAGCTCTTGTTCATTGCAAATGGAACAACGTTTGGATCTTTTTCTTTGATGGCTTTCAAGACTGGTTCAAGAGAAGCATAGTCTTTCACGTTTGAAACGTCGATACCATATTTTTCAAGAAGTGGTCCGTTGAAAGCAAAGTTTTGAGAAGATGCAACGTTAGCTGCTACTGGAACAGCATAGATCTTGCCATTTACAGTGTTCCCTTTGATATAAGCTGGGTCAAGTGCTTTGTAAAGGTCTTTCCCTTCTTTCTTGTACAATTCTGTCAAGTCAGCATAAGCACCTTTTTGAGCGTTAATGACATAGTTATTAGCAAAGGCAATATCATAGTTTTCACCAGATGAGATGATAACGTTCATTTTTTGTGCGTAGTCACCCCAACCAAGATATTGGATATCCAATTTTGCGCCAACTTTCTTTTCAATGATCTTGTTGGCATTTTTAAGAAGAACATCCAAGTTATCTGGTTTATCACCGATTTGGTACATCTTGATGATTGGTTTACCGTCTTCAGTTGTTGCAGATTTCTTGTTGTTACCTGTAAGGCTTCCACAAGCAGCAAGAGTAGCTCCAAGAGCGATGACACTAGCAGATGCTAACGCATATTTTTTCCAATTTTTCATAAGAAAAATCTCCTTTATGTTATTTTCTTTTTAGACTAAGTTATGAGTTGAAAATCCTGTTGATTTTCAATGAACGATGTTATTCTTTCACACCACCGATGGTCAAGCCTTTTACAAAGTAGCGTTGGAAGAATGGATAGAGAATGGCGATTGGCACTGTTGCCACAACCACCATGGCCATACGTCCTGTTTCCCGTGGGATGGATTGTACAGCTCCTGCCAATTGGCCGGATACCCCGACATTTTTAGCGATGTAATCCATATTGTTTTGGATTTGCATCAAGAGGTATTGCAATGGGTAAAGGTTGTCACTCTTAATATAGAGGAGGGCATTGAACCAGTCATTCCAGAACCCTAAAGCGGTGAACAAACTGATGGTCGCAATCCCTGGTAGAGACAATGGCAAGCAGATTTGGAAGAAGATCCGTGTTTCACTTGCCCCATCGATCCGAGCGGATTCAAGGATAGCTTCTGGAATGGTCCGTTTAAAGAAGGTCCGCATCAATATGATGTTAAATGGACTGAGCAACATTGGGATAATCAAAGCCCCGATGGTATCACCTAACTGCAAGAGTTGAGTGGTCACAATGTAGCTTGGAACCAACCCTGCACTAAAGAGCATACTAAGGAGTGAAAATACGGTAAAGAACTTGCGGTATTTAAAGGTACTCCGTGAGATTGCGTAAGCATAAGTTGTGGTGATAAAGACATTACATGCTGTTCCCACAATGGTCACAAACAAGGTAATGAAGAGGGCTTGCAAGATTTTGTCTTTGAACTGTACCAAGAAGAGGTAACCATCAAATCCAAATTTTGCTGGCCAGAATTGGAAACCATGGACTGCCAAACTTTGTTCGTCTGTCAAAGAGATCATGACAACGAAGATGAAGGGAAGCACACAGGTCAAGCCGACCAAGGTCAACAACAAGGTAAAGAAGAAGTTGCTCTTCTTACTGAAAGAATGGATCCCGACATTATCAATTTTTTCTTTTTGAATGGTTGATTTTTTCATACGATCCTCCTTTCTAGAAGAGAGCGGCATTCTTATCAATGCGACGGGCAATGATATTTGAGATTAAAACAAGAACCAAACCGACTACCGATTGGTAAAGACCGGCTGCTGCTGTCATCCCGATATCCCCTGACTTGGTCAAACCGTTGTAGACATAAACATCAATAACGTTGGTCACACTATAGAGCGCTCCAGCATTATGCGGGATTTGGTAGAAAAGACCGAAATCTGCGCGGAAGATATTTCCGACTGCAAGAATAGTCAAAACCGTAATCAAGGAAGACAACTGAGGAATGGTGATGTTGCGAATGCGTTGCCACTTAGACGCACCATCCACAGTCGCTGCTTCATAGTAAGTTGGGTCAATTCCCATGATGGTTGCATAGTACATGACACTACTATAACCAAAGCCTTTCCAAATTCCTAAGAAGAGGAGAAGCGCTGGCCAGATCCACAATTCCGAGTAGAAATTGATGGCTTTCATACCAAATGAAGTTAAGATGTGGTTGACCAATCCTTTGTCCACGTTAAGGAAGGCATCGGTGAAGAAGCTGATGATAACCCATGATAGGAAGTATGGGAAGAGCATGGAGGTTTGAAGCACCTTGACCACTCTTTTTGATCTCAACTCACTAAAGATGATGGCGATCCCAACGGAAACAATCAATCCTAAGAAGATGAATCCTAAGTTGTACAATACCGTGTTTCTTGTAATAATGTAGGCATCTTTGGAACTAAAGAGGAACTTGAAATTGTCAAAGCCAACCCACTTACTCTTCATGACACTGTCAATGAAGCCCTCTCCCGTAATATGATAGTCCTTAAATGCTACGATATTCCCAAAAACCGGAATATAGAAGAATAAGATTAACCACGCTGCACCAGGTAAGACCATTAAAAGAAAAATGAAATTTTCTCTCAGAGTCCTTACAAACTTTTTCATTTAACTCCCCCCCTTTGAGCCTTGAGCGTGTTTATTTGCTTTGGTAGCGTTTACATCACCTATTATAAGATAGCCCATTTACATTTTCAAACTCCTAATTATAGAAAAAATTCTACAAATTTATGACATAGCTTTAAAAAAGAGTAGAAAAGGGTGGTCGTAAAGACAGCTCCTCTTCTACTCCTAGCCACTGTGGATGAGACTTCTGTCATCCAACTTGGCATTTTTTACGTTGTATAAATGGTTGAAGCCGTCGCAATAGTATGCCACTGGTTAGCCGTTGTGGCTGCGAAGTCCTGATCCCCGTAGAAATCGTTGAATGGCAAGATCTCTACTTCTAGTTCATCGATACGAGGGATTTCGCCTGCTAGGTAGTTTTCAATACGGCTTTCAGCTCGCTTGATCCGCTGCAAGAGTCCACCCATACGAATATCTACGGTATCCAAACCAAAGACCTTGTTTTCTTTCAACCATTGGTGGCTAAAGAGAGCATGTAAGTGTTCAATCTGGCTTCTGAGTTTTGGTAATTCTTCCCGAGCAATTTGTTGCAAGCTCTCTTTATCACCTGCGTGATAGGCCTCACGGATGCGTCGACCTACATCCACTTTACTACTTAAAATGGCATTCAACTGAGCCTGGGTTTCAAAGAGATAGGCGTAGATGCCTGCTTTTTCTTTGATAGCAGCAAGAGTCTCAGCTGCTTGGGCAAAGTGTGGCTTATCCTGTTCAGGTGTCATGTGTTTGTCAAGAATTGGGCAGAGAACATCCTGATAAAAGACATAGCGATTGGGGTTAATGCCACTGAGATTGTCTGGTAGGTCTGGCAAGAGGTTGGCCAGATCCAGCTGCATAAAGTCCTCAACGGATAGACCAGTATTAGTCTTAAAGTGAGCAGATAGACACTCTAAATTATTGCGATAGCTGAGCTCCGCCCAGATTTGTAAGCTCGGTAGGATCGAGAACTGGGCTGTTTCACCACCATTGTCCCCCCAGCCCGTCACAATGACTTCCTTGATCTGGTTGGCACGGCAAGCTTTATTGGCTTCAAGAGCGATGAGACGACTGAAATGGTTGTGGGGTGTGAAGCCAATCCACTTCCAAGCCCCACCAGCAAAGGCGATATCTTGGCTAATCTTGTGGTGATTACGGAAGTTACGATTGTATTTTTCCTCGCTATCCTGATAATAATCCCAGTAAACCAAGGTCACACGGTCTTTGAGACGGTCTAGATAAACTCGTGTTTCTTCTGGAATGTCCACCTCACGATCGTACTGGCCATCTGCTGACATAAGCTTGAAGAACATATCGCTCCACATCTGGCAGTGGAAACCATACTTATCTGCAATATCCAGCACGCGCTCCAAGTGTTGGCACATAAGGAGACTCCGGTCCACAATACCGTTCAAGATAAGATAACGACCCAAACCAACCAGGTGGGCTTCGTCCATCCCGATATTGACCTTGCGCGTTTGTAGTTTAGATAGCGTCGCAAACATGCCATCAATCAGGTCATAAACTTTTTCTTCACCGATAAGGAGAATGTCCTCTACATCGCGGAGTTCCTGCACTTCTTTGACACCCCATTTGACAAAGGCTGACAAGTGGGCCAAGGTTTGGATGCATGGGACAAAGGTCATGTCAAACCGCTGGGCATAGGCTTCAATTTCCTGTAACTCTTCAGCTGAGTATGCTCCACGGAAATAACCAAAATAAGGTTGCCCCTCAATCTGATAGGTGTCTTCCATGTAGAGCTCAAAGGTTGAATAACCCATGAGAGCCAAGACTTCAATCATCTGTTTGGCAGATGCGACATTGATCACGGCGTTGCGCGAACAGTCCGCCATATAGGCCAAATCTTCGTAAGCCGCTTGTTCTTCAATCTCTACCTTGTCCCCTTCTGCTAAAGCTGTTGCTAGAACGGATAAGGCGCGGTAAAGTTGATGCGGTTTGCGGTAGGTCAATTGATACTGTCCACTCTCACCCTTGATAGAGATAGAAGCATGGTCAGACTGACCAACCGCCACTTCTACATCTGGTAGAGAAATGTGATTTTGGAGCAACTCTAAAGCTTGC
Source organism: Streptococcus sp. SM3 (assembly GCF_027497875.1). The sequence goes on from NZ_JAJNSA010000026.1 coordinate 21,004, forward strand.
GCTTGTTTACTGCTGATTCCGGTAAAAGTTACCATTGGTTTTCCTCCTGTAACCAGTTGACAAGGGCACCGTAGAGATTGGCATCTGCCTGATAGGTGCAAGCTTGAATCACTGGAGCAATTGTATATTCTTCATATCTGTCCACAAAAGTATCTACTGCTTTTTGAACCCCTCTGATAAAATCTGGATTCTGACTAATAGAGCCACCCAGGCTAATGACATCTGGGTCGATGAGATACTGGATATTGAGCAGTCCTTGGGCTAGGTTGCGATTCATCCGCTCAATAGCTTCTTGGCAAAGGGCATTGCCTGCTGCCGCCTCTTGGTACACCTTACGGCCATCCCAGTCAGACTGACCAGATTTTTCAATGACATAGCGCACCATATTTCCTGTTGATGCTAGTTGTGACCAGTTATTGAGCTTTGCTGCAGGTTCGATGGTTGTCATGTAGCCAAACTCACCGCCCAAGCCATGACGACCACGGTGAAGCTTGCCATTGATAATCATAGCCCCACCGATTCCTGTACCAATCACAACACAGGCTGCATTTTCAATCTCAGGATGCGCCAGCAATTCACTCAGTCCAACACAGTTGGCATCATTTTCTAGATGGACAGGTAGCTTATGATGAGAAAGTGCCTCATACCATGAAAAACCATGGATATAAGGAATGGCACTGATCCCCTCAATCACCCCTGTTTCTTGGTTAACAGCCCCTGGCACACTCATGGCAATCCCGCTGTAGTCCTGTTCTGACAAGCGTTGGTCCAACCAAGCCAACAAATCTTCTAGAGTTTCTGGCGTTGGGGTGCTGGCCTTATCTAAAATCTTTCCATCCGGAGTGAGACTAGCAAACTTAATCCCAGTCCCTCCGATATCAATCGTTGCAATGGTCATTGCTTTTACCTGTAAAAAGGAGCGAGTCAGCAGTTGGTTCTTACTTTTTCGCTCCTCCTTTCCTTTTATTGTTTCTTCAGCTGCAACCAGCTAGACTTCTTCTTTTTTAATCCATTCTGTCCGGATTTCTTGCGGTGCCAATAAACCTGTATGGACCGGATACGGTTGTTCAAGAAGATCGACAACCGTTTGTTGTCCTTCTGACACGCGCACATTTTCTTGGCTCATATTGTAATAGCGAAGGATGTAACCTTCTTCATTTTCTGCTACCTTAAAGGCTGTTGGACAAACCTGAGGATGTGTCAAGGCTGTATGCTTGAGTAAGCTACCAGATGCTGCTACACTTCCTTCTTGTTTTTCAACTTGAAGGCTGGTCATCGGTGTCTGCAAAGCTTTAGCTCGGCGATAAGCAGAGAAGCGTCCCTGAGCTTGATGGCATTCTACTGCATATTCAACCTCAAAGTCCCGTAAGCATTGTGCTTCTGGTGTTGGGAAATAGCCCCAGTCACCAAGTTCACCGGAAGCACGGAGAAGTGTTACAGCTATCATATCGTCTCCAAGGATTTCGTATTCATGCAATCCTTTATTGGCCACTGTTACCCCTTTGACGTCATCATACAAGCTGACGAAAGCTTGCTGGTGTTGAGGATTTTCAGGATTTTCCCAAGAAGCAGCCGGTTTATTTGGCCGTGTGACCACCTCATAAATGCTTTCCGAGTCATTGCTTGGACGAGTGTTATGAGTTTTGACCAAGAGACGAATGCGGTGATCCTTAGCAGTATTGGTAAAGCGTGTCTTGAAGCGAATTTGCGGGTCATCCACAAAGATGGTCATCTCCGTTTCAAGAGGGATGGTTGTCATCTCTTCTGAGCGACTTGCCTTGCGGTTCATAAACTCGATAATGCCTCTTTGCTCCGCATCCAATTGTTCATCCGCGCTGACCGGGATCGTCAAGTCATGCTTGAGCAAGATTTTGGCATAGCGAGCATTGTTTTCCAAGACCTCATAAGCTGTTAACTCCGCATAGATCGGCTCGGTTCCTTTTGGTTGGAAGTAGATATATTCATTACCGATATCACCACGATCTTCAAAACGAAGGAAATCCTCATAAGCCTCATTGGTCGTTTTATCATAGAGGGTCAAGCCATCATCGATACTAAGGGTTACAAATGGCGTATCAATCACCCCATTTTGGAAAAGACCATCATGATGAGGTGCTTTGCCTTCCAAGAGCTGGAAGGTGGTCCAAGAAAGAGGCGCTAGGTGAACCGGAACCGTCACGCGCACTTGACGCGCGATATAAGGTTGACGGAATTTATCCTTAGGCAGGGTATAGCCAAAGCTTGCTCCCAAGTCCTCAATCTCTGCTTCTACAAGATGCCCATCTAAATCTTCTACGTGGTAGTCTGGCAAGGTCAAAGCGGCCATTTTCTTGAAGCCTTCTGTCGGATGCAATTCCTTAAACGGACAAACTGCTACATCGACAATCGTGCTGACGGTATCCACCTTATTATGCAAGCCAGTATTGATGACCGTAAAGAGGTGCTCACTCTGGGCTTTTTGAGTTGCTAGCTTACCCTTCCATTCGTTCAGAAGGTTGGTCTTGACGAAGTTTCCAACTTGGTTGACCTTGGCAAAACGAACTTCCATTTCACGGTGAACATCATCTACGCTACATCCACAAATACTATCGTGTGGCGCATTTTGTAAGAGTGTCTTCCAGGCATAGGTCAATTGATCCTTGTGGTTGTGCCCACCAGTAATGATGGTCAAAGGTTCCACCACTTGCTCGAGCAAGTTGCTGTTTTCTTGGAAGGCTTGCTTGAGATAAATCCGAGAGGAAGACGTATTTGCCAGTGTGTACCAACCATCGGTTTCCTGACTGGTCAATTCTCCTGTAACTGTTGATAATTGCTCAGGAAGCGCACTTTCCACTGCTTGCACATATTCATCAAAAGAGCTATGGATAAAGGTCACGTCAGGAAATAGTTCGTTAGCCACGCGAATTGCTTCACTCAAGTTTCGTTGAACTGGTTGGTGGTCGCAGCCGTTCATCATCAACCATTGGTTGGTGGAGGCATAGTCACGAACATCTGCCAATTTTTGTTTCCAAAAAGCCAAAGCTTCATCTTTATCCACTGGAATTTCGTTCCCGTTACTGTACCAGTTGGCAAAGAGAATACCCAGCACACGGCTACCGTCTGCCCCTTGCCAGTACATTTCAGAAAATTGAGAGGTGAATTGCTCATCTTCGAGGACTTGGTTGTCAAATCCGATTGGTTTGACACCACGCCCAAAGGCTGCTACGTGAATCCCTGATTTTTGAAGGATTTGAGGCGCTTGCCCCATATTTCCAAAGGTATCAGGGAAGTAACCAATCTGAGTGGATTTGCCCCATTTAGCGCATTCAGCTTGTCCAATCAAGGTATTGCGGACATTGGCTTCACTGGAAATCAAGTAATCATCCTGCAAGATGTAGAATGGACCAATCTTGAGTTTGCCTTCGTCGATATAACGCTGCACCTTGTCGCGGTTTTCAGGGCGAATTTCTAAATAGTCGTCAAGGACAATGGTTTGGCCATCCAAGTGGAAACTTTTGAACTCAGGATCATTTTCAAAAAGATCAAACAGATTGTCAAACAGTTCCACCAATTGCATCCGGTGGCTTTCAAAAGGTAGATACCACTCACGATCCCAGTGGCTATGAGAGATGATATGTACAACAACATTTTCCATGAGTAAAACCTCATTCTAACTTAAATTTTTAATGTTTTAAATATAAACTTGTGATTCTAACAAGAATCAGTGAAGCTAAAGCGTGCTCCTTATACTCAATGAAAATCAAAGAGCAAACTAGGAAGCTAGCCGCAGGTTGCTCAAAGCACTGCTTTGAGGTTGTAGATAGAACTGACGAAGTCAGTAACATATATACGGCAAGGCGAAGCTGACGTGGTTTGAAGAGATTTTCGAAGAGTATTAGCGAATATTCAAGTAATCCAAGACCAATTCGCAGAACATCATGTTGGCCCAAGAGAACCATTCGCGCGAGTATTTAGTCGGATCATCTACGTGGAAGCTTTCGTGCATGACACCCGTGCCACCATCGCAAGCAACCAACTGGTCCAGCAAGAATTTCTTCTCTGCCTTGTCCGTCGTTGTCAATCCTTGGATGGATAAAGCAATCGGCCAAATATAGCGATAAAAGGTATGGGAACTTCCGAGACCGCTAGCGTATTCTCCTTGGTAGAAGTAGGGATTTTCAGGGCTGAGAATGGTGCGACGAGTTGCTTGATACACTTCGTCATTGACATCACAGTAACCAAGATAGGGAGCAGCTAACAAGCTTGGCACGTTAGGATCGTCCATGATGCTAGCATTTCCTAGACCATCCACTTCAAAGGCATAGATCTTCTCGCCCTTGCTATTAGTCGTGTAGGCGTAGTTTTCAATCCCTTCTTGAATCTCAGTCTGCAGACGTTTGGCATCAGCAATGATGCTCTCGCTATCAGCTAGATTCAATTCTGCGAAGATTTCTTGGACATAGCCCAAGACAACCACTGCAAACATATTGGATGGAATCAAGTAGCTATACTGACAGCAGTCATCACTCGGACGAAAGGCTGACCAGGTCATTCCTGTCACAGCGAAATCTGGCCCAAAACCGTCATTCACCAGCGTGTCTTCCTTACGATCTGTATCCCGAACAAAGCGATACGGAGAGTTCTTGTGGTCTTGTTCCACCGTCCAGAGATGGAGAATCTCCTTGGTCGCTGTAACAAAAGTCTCATCAAACTGACTAGTCTCGCCAGTTTCCTTCCAAAGAAGGTAAGCCAATTGCAAGGGATAGCAAAGCGAATCTACTTCATACTTACGTTCCCAAATCCAGCCATTGAGGTCTGTATGGTCTGTCTCGTGATGACCCTTCCAGTTCTCCTCAATATTAAAAGAGTTAGCATAGGGATCCTTGAGAATCAAAGTCATCTGGCGTTTAACCAAACCAGCAATAGTCTGGCGCAAACGAGGATCTCTTTTTGCCACATGAAGGTATGGTCTAAGCTGAGCAGTCGAGTCCCGAAGCCACATAGCTGGGATATCCCCTGTTAGCACAAAGGTTGAACCGTCTTCTAAAATTTCAACTGTATTATCCAAAGTGTCTGTATAACAACGTTCAAAGACATCCACCCACTCAGGATACTCCTTAGCTCGCTCAGCCACTTGATCCAACCATTCTCGCACAATTTCTTTTGAATAGGTCATTTATTTTCCTCACACGTATCGATTCTTTCCTATTCAGTATAAAAGATTTCAAAGGGGAAATACATACGCAAATTATAGCCCTTTTTCTACAAAATTTTCCATTTGATAAAAACGCTATCATATTTGACAACACTTTGATACAATGAAGAAAATACCACCGCATGTTCCAAGAAAAACACAGATCATTTAAGGTTGATGAAGAAAAAGGAGACAAGATGCGCATACATTGCCAGACTATCGATACCCGCTGGGGAAGTGATAATCATCCCCACTATTCTCACGGAAACACCCTCCCTTATACCGGAGTCCCTTTTGGAATGAATTACTTTCTTCCCCAGACGACACACGAACAAGGGGCTTGGTTTTTCAACCCCAATCTCCCTATTTTTCAGGGATTTCGCCTTACCCACCAGCCTAGTCCTTGGATTGGAGACTACGCTTGGTGCCTCATCACGCCCATCATAGGGGAAGTTGCAAGTTCCGACCTCTTCCGGCGCCAAAGCAGTTATTCGATCAAAGAAGCTCTTTTTCAGCCCCACTATCTCCGTATTTTTTCGGAACGTTATCAGATTCAAAGCGAGCTGGTTCCAAGCCGCTACGGGGCTGTCATGCGCTTTCAAGCGCCAGAAAAATTGACTCTCTGCTTTCATGCAGCAAATGAACTAGAGGACTTGACCCTTACAGACCACACCTGTCACTTCCACATTCTGGATCAGGCCCATACTGCAGATACTTCCTACTCTTTCTATCTCCAGTGGCAATTTAGCCAGCCGATCGAGAACGTCACTCACATCGATCAAGATCTTTTTCTCACCTTTTCTAGCAATGAGGTGACCGTCCAATTAGGAAGCTCTTATCTGTCCCAAGACATGGCTCACAGCCATCTTCCCAACCTTTCCCTAGAGGAAGTTAAAAAAGAAGCAGCCGATCAATGGAATCAGCTACTAAAACGAATTGAAGTAAAAGATGCCGGAGGGCGTGACCAAGCCTTTTTCGATCATTGCCTGTACCGACTCCTCCTTTTCCCTCAAACCTTTTATGAAACAGATACCGAGGGAAATGACTGGCACCTGGATGTTACTCATAATGAAATCAAACCAGGAAAAGCTTATACCAATATCGGATTCTGGGATCTCTTCCGAACATCTTTTCCGCTCTTTAGCCTTGTCTACCCCGATTATTACCGTCACTTTCTCGAAGGATTTTTAAATACATACAAGGATACTGGTTTTCTACCAAAATGGTTGGCCCCAGATGAACGAGGAATGATGCCAGGTACCCTCATCGATGGTGTCTTTGCGGATGCTGTCACAAAAGGGATCGCACCAGACCTACATGAAAACATGCTGACAGCCATGCTCCAGACGGCTCAAAAAACAGATCCCACTCAACATTTTGGTCGCCATGGCAATGAA
>NZ_JAJNSA010000193.1:0-1921 GCF_027497875.1 Streptococcus sp. SM3
CCCAACATCAACAAGACCGCATTGGGACAAAATGATAGCCTGAAAATATTTGGAGATGACTACGATACACGTGATGGTTCATGTATTCGAGATTACATTCATGTCTTGGATCTTGCACAGGCTCATGTTAAAGGAATGAACTACCTATTTCAAGAAGACAGTTCTTCTCAAATCTTTAACTTAGGAACTGAAAAAGGCTATACCGTCAAAGAAATCTTTAAAACTGCTGAAGAATTACTGAATCAAAAAATACCACACGAAATTGTTGCTCGCCGTGCTGGTGACCCAGCCAGCGTCCTAGCAGACGCATCAAAAGCTAAAAAATATCTTGATTGGAAGGCTAGCTACTCCCTCGAAGATATTATTTTATCGGATTATCATTGGCGTGTTAAAGAAGGCAAAAACATTTTGGAATAAATAGCAGAAACATCAATAATAAATAAAAACACAGATAGATGGCACTTGATAAATACCAAGTATCATCTATCTGTGTTTTATACATTAGAATCCAATTTATACTCTTCAAAAATCTCTTCAAACCACGTCAACGTCGCCTTACCGTAGGTATGGTTACTGACTTCGTCAGTTCTATCCACAACCTCATTCCCCTTCTTGATTCCGTTTGAGTGAAAAGTGGTCTGGGACAGGGTCCTTACCTGTTTTCGACCATGGATGGCAACGTAAAATCCGAGCCAAGCCCATCAAAACACCCTTGAAGCCATGTTTTTCAATAGCCTGAATCATATAGTTTGAACAGGTAGGCTCAAAGCGACAAGAAGGTGGAAAGGCTGGGGAGATAAAACGTTGGTAAAAGCGCACAGGCGCTATTAAAATTCGTTTCATTATTTCTTGGTTACAGCCATGGTATGTAGTTGGCTGATTTCTTTTTTATTAAGACGGCGGGATTCTCCTGGACGGAGTCCTGTCAAGTCTAGATGTCCAAAACGGGTCCGTGACAACTTGTCCACTTGGAGACCGACAGCTTCAAACATCTTTTTAACCTGGTGGTTACGCCCTTCATGGATAGTCAACTGCACTACAGAGCGGTTTTTGACTGGGTCCACTTTGAGAATCTCATAGACAGCCGGCTTGGTTTTCTTACCATCAATCTCAAGTCCACGGGTCAAGGGGCGGAGATTGTCCTTATTGGCCACACCTTTAACACGCGCAACATAAACCTTGTCAATCTCATTACGAGGGTGAATCATCTCATCCGTAAAATCCCCATCATTGGTCAAAATCAAGACTCCTGATGTATCCCAGTCCAAACGACCTACAGGGTAGATGCGCTCTTTCACGTTGGGCAAAAGGTCGACAACCGTCTTGCGGCCCTTGTCATCTGTCACACTGGAAATAACACCGCGTGGTTTGTTAAGTAGATAATAGACCTTTTCTTCGTTGTAGATAGGTTGACCTTCAACTTCGACCTTGTCGCCTGACTTGATAGTGGTTGCTAGTTCACGTACCACCTGGCCGTTAACCGTCACCAAACCTTGCTTAATCAGCTCTTCTGCTTTTCTCCTACTGGCCACACCTGCGTGGGCAATATACTTATTGATTCTCATCTTCTTCTATCCTTTCACCAAATAATTGGCTTTCTTGGGCTTGAATCTCAAGCTCATCAATCACTGGTAATTCTTCCAAATGATTTATCCCCATGTAATCTAGGAAATAATCTGTAGTCACATAGAGGTTGGGACGACCCAACACTTCTTTTTTCCCGTCTTCCTTTATCAAGTCAAAGGCCTGCAACTTTGCCAAGGCCCCACTCGAGTTGACCCCACGGATGGCATCAATCTCTATCCGTGTGATGGGCTGTTTGTAGGCAATGATGGACAAGGTCTCAAGGGCAGCCCGAGATAAACTCTGGTTGATAGGCGCCTTAGAGTATTCCTTCAAAATCTCTGAAAATTGAGGCTTG
>NZ_JAJNSA010000194.1:0-1894 GCF_027497875.1 Streptococcus sp. SM3
AAATCTTCAAATTCATTTGGAGCAGGAATGCGTAATTCCTCAAGCACTTGGTTTAAGGCTTTTTCCAAGTCTTCTTGACTACGCTCACTATAGAGAGCATCCTCGATGACATGGATTTTCTCCTTCTTGTGGTCAAAGACAATGTAACTCTCATAGACGAAGAAATGCATGTCTGGCGTTCCAATGGTATCCTCAGGGATTTGACCAATTTCTTCATAGAGCGAAATCATATCGTAACCGACAAAGCCAATAGCTCCCCCACCAAAAGGTAGGTCTGAATGGTGCTGGCTCTTATGAGTTACTTCATAAAGGTAATCCAAGGGATCCCGATCAATCACTTGACCATTTTGATAAAGGACCCCATTTTCAAACTTAATCTCAAAAACAGGATTATAGGCTAGGATAGAAAAACGAGCGGTTTCCTTGTCTCTCGGAATACTCTCTAAGATAACCTTGTGTTGCCCCTTTAGGCGCATATAAGCCAAGATTGGTGATAAGACATCTCCATGAATGATTCGTTCCATTGTAATTTCCCTTCAGTTCCTTATTTTTAATTTTTATCTTTTTCTATTTCCCTTAAATAGTGCGGACGGGAGGTAAAATTATCCAGTGGATGATTTTAGAAATCCATGAAATGAAAGACCTAATTTTTGAGCTCCTCGCTCATTCATTTCTAGGCTCAGGCTAAAATAGTTCCCCGAACTATTTTACTCTCAAAAATTCCGTCCTAGAGAAGCATCTTTGCTTCTCTAGGATACCACTATGGCGGGAAACAGCTTTTAGAAACTCACTTCGTTCGTAAATATTCTATAACAACCTATTTATTGAAAATATTTAAAAAATTAATCGCAATATCTGCGGTAAATATATAAAAATCCCCACGCAAAATAACTTGCGTGAGGACGAAATTCGCGGTGCCACCTCAATTATAGGATTTCTCCTATCTCTCATTCCTGTCTCAGAAACCTCCTGTAACAGGCTGTGCGATAAAGGGCACTCCCTTGAGAATTATGTTTTCTTCTCTTGTTTCAGATGGACCCAACCTTATAGCTTTCTCTGCTTGTTTCCAGCAACCACAAGCTCTCTGTGAGAGAAAAGACTGTAATTTTTCCATCTATTATTTTTTAGCTTCTAGGTAGTCTGCAATAGCAGCTACGTCCTTGTCTCCACGACCAGAGACATTGATGATTATAATGTCGTCTTTACTTAGTTTCGGTGCACGTTTAACTGCTTCTGCGATAGCATGCGAACTTTCAATCGCTGGGATAATTCCTTCTGTCTTGCTGAGAAGGAGGAGAGCCTGAACAGCTTCTTCATCCGTCGCTGCAACATATTCCACGCGACCTGAATCTTTGAAGTAGGCGTGTTCTGGGCCAACCCCTGGATAGTCCAATCCAGCTGAGATAGAGTAAACTGGAGCCAGCTCTCCATCTTCCTTAAAGACTGCATAGGTCTTCATACCGTCAACAATTCCGATACTACCTTTTGTCATAGTAGCTGCGTGCTTGTCTGTGTCAAGTCCGTGACCAGCAGCTTCAACCCCAACCAATTTGACTTCTTCATCAGCCACATACTGAGAAAATGCACCAATAGCATTAGAACCACCACCTACACAGGCAATAACGTAGTCTGGTAAACGACCTTCTTTTTCTAAGATTTGACGGCGAGATTCTTCACTGATGACCTTTTGGAACTCGTGGACAATTGTAGGATAAGGGTGAGGACCTACAGCAGATCCCAGAACATAGAAGGCTTCAAGGTCATTCATCCATGCTCCAAAGGCTGCATCAACAGCATCTTTGAGGGTACGAGTCCCTGTTTCAACTGCGTGAACAGTTGCTCCCATCATCTCCATACGGAAAACATTGAGACGTTGACGCTCCACATCCTCTGC
>NZ_JAJNSA010000195.1:0-1876 GCF_027497875.1 Streptococcus sp. SM3
GGTTTAACAACGATTTCTTGGTTGATTAATCAAATTATCACCTATGGAGTCATTGCAGCAGTTGTGATCTTTTCTCCAGAGATTCGGACTGGTTTGGAACGTTTGGGAAGGGCGACAGATTTCTTTTTTACTGCTCAAATTAGTGCAGAGGAGCAAATGATTCGTGCCTTTGTCAAGTCGGTTGAATATATGAGTCCTCGTAAGATTGGTGCTCTGGTTGCCATCCAACGAGTTCGGACCTTACAAGAATACATTGCGACAGGTATTCCCTTGGATGCCAATATTTCAGCAGAACTCCTCATTAATATCTTTATCCCCAACACTCCCCTACATGATGGTGCTGTGATTATCAGAGAAAATAGGATTGCAGTCACCTCTGCCTATCTGCCCTTGACAGAAAGCACAGGGATTTCCAAGGAATTTGGGACCAGACACCGGGCGGCTATCGGTTTATCAGAAGTGTCCGATGCCTTGACCTTCATCGTCTCGGAGGAAACAGGTGGTATTTCTATTACTTACAATGGGGTTTTCAAGCATGATTTGACGATTGAAGAATTTGAAGCAGAGCTACGAACAATTCTTTTGCCAGCTGTTGAGGAAAAAGCCAGTTTCAAGGACCGTTTGCTAGGAGGTTGGAAATATGAGAAAAAATAGTCTATATATCATTTCATCTCTCTTTTTTGCTTGTATCTTATTTGTCTATGCGACGTCAACCAACTTTCAAAATAGTAATACCGCAAGGCAGGTCAAATCAGAAACTTACACCAATACGATAGCGAACGTTCCTATCGTTATTCACTATGATGATGACCATTATTTCATTAGCGGATTTGCATCAGAGGTTTCAGTTGTGCTGACAGGTGCCAATCGTGTGACCTTGGCCAGTGAAATGCAGGAAAGTACTCGTAAGTTTAAAGTAACTGCTGATTTGACGGATGCCAGTGTTGGAACGATTGAAGTTCCTTTGAATATTGAAAATCTTCCAAGTGGATTGACCGCTGTGGCAACGCCTCAAAAGATCACAGTGAAAGTTGGGAAGAAGGTTAAGCGAGATGGTATGATTGTTGTGCCACAAGTTGATCAAAGCCAGATTGATCCCAAGTTACAAATTGATAGTGTAACTGTATCAAATGAACGGGTTTCTGTCACAACTGACCAAGAAACATTAGCTAAAATCGATCGCATTATTGCGCTTTTACCAACTAGCGAACGCATAACAGGTAATTATAGTGGTTCAGTGCCTTTGCAGGCAATCGACCGCAATGGTGTTGTCTTACCGGCAGTTATCACTCCGTTTGATACAACAATGAAGGTCACTACAAAACCTGTGACACCAAGTTCAAGCACATCAAATTCAACAACAAGCAGTTCGTCGGAGACATCTTCGTCAACGAAAGCAACTAGTTCAAAAACGAATTAAAAATAGGAAAAGGATTTTATAAAAATGGGTAAATATTTTGGGACTGATGGAGTCCGTGGAGAAGCTAACGTAGAATTAACGCCAGAATTGGCCTTTAAACTAGGACGTTTTGGAGGCTATGTTCTTAGCCAACATGAAACGGAAGCACCGAAAGTTTTTGTAGGACGTGATACACGTATTTCTGGGGAAATGCTAGAATCTGCCTTGGTAGCTGGTCTTCTTTCAGTTGGTATTCACGTATACAAACTAGGTGTTTTGGCAACACCAGCAGTAGCTTACTTGGTAAAAACTGAAGGAGCAAGTGCTGGTGTCATGATTTCTGCTAGTCACAACCCAGCCCTTGATAACGGAATTAAGTTCTTTGGCGGCGATGGCTTCAAACTAGACGATGAAAAAGAAGCAGAAATTGAAGCCTTGCTAGATGCTGCGGAAGATACTCTTCCTCGTCCAAGTGCT
>NZ_JAJNSA010000196.1:0-1859 GCF_027497875.1 Streptococcus sp. SM3
GAAAAACCACTACAAAGAAGCGCAAATCATTATGAATGCTGGTCAACGTGGTGCCGTTACCATTGCGACCAACATGGCCGGACGTGGTACCGATATCAAGCTCGGTGAAGGGGTTCGCGAACTCGGTGGACTGTGTGTCATCGGGACAGAGCGTCACGAAAGTCGTCGGATCGATAACCAGCTTCGTGGACGTTCCGGGCGTCAAGGGGATCCAGGTGAATCTCAATTCTACTTGTCTCTTGAAGATGAGTTGATGCGTCGTTTTGGTTCAGAACGGATCAAAGCAGTGCTCGACCGCTTCAAGTTGAGTGAAGAAGAATCGGTTATTCGTTCAAACATGTTTACCCGCCAAGTAGAGGGAGCACAAAAACGGGTTGAAGGAAATAACTACGATACTCGTAAGCAAGTCCTTCAATACGATGACGTGATGCGGGAACAACGGGAGATCATCTATGCAGAACGCTATGACGTGATCACAGCTAACCGCGACTTGGCTCCTGAAATCATGGCTATGATTAAACGGACGATCAAACGGATTGTCGAAGGTGCTAGCCACTCAAGCAAGGAAGAACGCATCGAAGCGATTCTAAACTTTGCCAAATACAATTTGGTTCCGGAAGATACGATTTCTGAAAGTGATATTGAAGGAAAATCTGACAAGGAAGTCATCGACTACTTGTATGGACGGGCAGAAGAAATCTATGCTAGTCAAGTAGCAAAATTGCGTGATGAAGAGTCTGTGCAAGAGTTCCAAAAAGTATTGATCCTTCGCGTGGTTGACAGCAAGTGGACAGACCACATCGATGCTTTGGATCAATTGCGAAATGCAGTTGGACTCCGAGGGTATGCGCAAAATAACCCAGTAGTGGAATACCAATCAGAAAGTTTCCGTATGTTTAACGATATGATTGGATCAATTGAATTTGATGTCACTCGTCTCATGATGAAAGCCCAAATTCACGAACAAGAACGTCCACGTACAGAACACAGCATTTCAACAACTGCTACTCGCAATATTGCAGCGCAACAACAAGATATTCCAGCAGAAATTGATTTATCACAAGTGAAACGCAATGATTTGTGCCCTTGTGGTTCAGGTAAGAAATTTAAAAACTGTCACGGACGTAAAGGTTAAGATCTCCTCTTAAACGTAGTGAGGAAGGGTCTAGGTAGCAGAAGGAGGCCGTATGGTATTCGTTAGGAAGAGCAATAAGATTGATGAGCAAGAGATCACTTCGCTGTACCGTTTGGAAGGTTCAGCCTTGGAGCGTAAAGAAGCGCGTGATCGAGAGTTGGAGTCGATTATCAAAGGAGAAGACCAACGGATCCTTCTTGTGATCGGGCCTTGTTCTTCTGATAATGAAGAAGCGGTGATGGAGTATGCCCGTCGCTTGGCCGACTTGCAAGAGCAAGTGGAAGATCAGATTTTTATTGTGATGCGGGTCTATACGGCTAAGCCTCGGACCAATGGGGATGGTTACAAAGGCTTGATGCACCAACCAGATACACATGCGGCACCAAGCTTTGTGGATGGTTTAAAAGCTGTTCGGCATCTTCACTACCGTGTGATTACAGAAACTGGGTTGACGACTGCAGATGAATTGCTTTACCCAGGCAGTCTTCCTTATGTTGAAGATTTGATTTCTTATCATGCCATTGGAGCGCGCTCAGTCGAAGACCAGGAGCACCGCTTTGTATCTAGTGGGATCTCTGCTCCAACAGGCATGAAGAATCCAACATCAGGAAATCTTTCCGTCATGTTTAATGCGATTTATGCGGCCCAACATCCACAAAATTTCTTGTTCAATGCCCAAGCAGTGGAAACATCAGGAAATCCTTTGGCCCATGCAATCCTTCGC
>NZ_JAJNSA010000197.1:0-1854 GCF_027497875.1 Streptococcus sp. SM3
ATAGGGTGCGGAGGAAATCATGAATTTCGAAAAAATTGAACAAGCTTATACCTATCTATTAGAAAACACTCAAAGTATTCAAAATGAATTGTCGACCAACTTTTATGACGCCTTGATTGAACAAAATGCCATGTATTTGGATGGCAAGACGGATCTAGACATTGTTAAAAACAATAGCAAAAAATTAAAAGAACTAGATTTAAGTAAGGAAGAATGGCGCAGAGCCTACCAATTCCTTTTTATGAAAGCTGCTCAGACAGAACCTTTACAAGCGAATCACCAGTTCACACCAGATGCGATTGGTTTTATCATTACATTTTTGATTGATCAGTTGGCTAAAAGCGACCAATTGGATGTCTTAGAAGTGGGAAGTGGAACCGGAAATCTCGCTGAGACCATGGTCAACAATAGCCGCCTCACGATTGATTACTTAGGATTGGAAGTGGATGATCTTTTGATTGACCTATCTGCTAGTATCGCAGATGTGATGGAATCCAGTGTTGTCTTTGCACAAGGCGACGCGGTGCGTCCTCAAGTGTTGAAAGAAAGTGACTTGATCGTTAGCGACTTACCGATTGGTTATTATCCAGATGATGCGATTGCACAGCGCTATCAAGTGGCGAGCTCCGAAGGCCATACCTATGCCCATCACCTCATGATGGAACAGGCTCTGAAATACCTGAAACCTCAAGGAGTAGCCATCTTTTTAGCTCCGAATAACCTCTTGACGAGCCCTCAGAGTGATCTGTTGAAAGCTTGGCTAACAGACAAAGCCCAAATTCTTGCCATGCTGACCTTGCCAGAATCTCTTTTTTCAAATCCTGCCTATGCTAAGACGATTTTCGTCCTACGAAAACAAGAAGAAGAGTCTGTTCAGCCCTTTGTCTATCCTTTTACCGATCTCCAGGATCAAGACCAGGTGGTTCACTTTATGGAAAGTTTCCAAAACTGGTTAAAGGATAGTGAAATTTGATCAAAGATCTGATATAATAGAGGAAGTGAAAACGCTTAATGAGGTGAATATATGTCGAAAACAATTTCTATTAATGCAGGAAGCTCTAGTTTGAAATGGCAATTGTACCAAATGCCAGAGGAAACTGTTCTTGCAAAAGGGTTGATTGAACGGATCGGTTTGAAGGATTCTATTTCAACTGTTAAATTTGATGGACGCTCTGAAAAACAAGTATTAGATATCCAGGACCATACACAAGCTGTAAAAATTTTGTTGGATGATTTGATTCGTTTTGATATTATCAAATCTTACGATGAGATTACAGGTGTAGGCCACCGCGTCGTTGCTGGTGGAGAATACTTCAAGGATTCTGCCTTGGTAGATGACGAAGTCCTTCGAAAAGTAGAAGAATTGTCTTTGTTAGCACCTCTTCATAATCCTGCAAATGCAGCCGGAATTCGTGCCTTTAGAGAGATTTGTCCAAATATTACCAGTGTTGTGGTATTTGATACTTCTTTCCATACAACCATGCCGGAAAAAGCTTATCGTTACCCTCTTCCAACTAAATATTACACAGAAAATAAGGTCCGTAAGTACGGCGCTCATGGAACCAGTCATCAGTATGTAGCTGGTGAAGCTGCTAAACTTCTTGGAAAACCATTAGAAGAATTGAAATTGATCACCTGCCACGTTGGAAATGGTGTATCTGTTACAGCGGTTGACAAGGGAATCTCTGTGGATACCTCAATGGGCTTCACCCCTCTAGGTGGAGTCATGATGGGAACCCGTACAGGGGATCTCGATCCAGCGATTATTCCTTACTTGATGGAGCATACAGAGGATTTCAATAAGCCTGAAGATATTAGCCGTATCCTCAATCGTGAATCAGGTCTTCTGGGTGT
>NZ_JAJNSA010000198.1:0-1790 GCF_027497875.1 Streptococcus sp. SM3
GGCTGGGTTTGCTGTCGGTGTTGCAGAAAAATCTCAAATCATCGACGGTTCAAAAGTGGCAGCAGGGGATGTGATTCTGGGGCTTGCTTCAAGCGGTATCCACTCAAATGGTTACTCACTTGTTCGTCGTGTCTTTGCGGATTACACAGGTGAAGAAGTTCTCCCAGAATTGGAAGGAAAAAAACTGAAAGACGTTCTTTTGGAGCCAACTCGTATCTACGTCAAAGCGGCTTTGCCACTCATCAAAGAAGAATTGGTGAATGGAATTGCCCACATCACAGGTGGTGGTTTCATCGAAAATGTGCCTCGTATGTTCGCGGATGACTTGGCTGCTGAAATTGATGAAAGCAAAGTCCCAGTCCTTCCAATTTTCAAAGCCCTTGAAAAATATGGAGAAATCAAACATGAAGAAATGTTTGAAATCTTCAACATGGGGATTGGTCTCATGCTTGCGGTAAAACCAGAACATGTGGAGCGTGTCAAAGATCTTCTTGACGAACCTGTTTATGAAATCGGTCGTATTGTGAAGAAAGATGGCGCAAGTGTGGTGATTAAATAATGGCTAAAAGGATTGCTGTTTTTGCTTCTGGAAATGGTTCAAACTTTCAGGTGATTGCAGAACAATTTCCGGTAGAATTTGTCTTTTCAGATCACCGGGATGCCTATGTCTTAGAACGTGCGAAAAACCTTGGTGTGGCTAGCCATGCCTTTGAACTAAAGGAATTTGACAATAAAGTGGCTTATGAAGAGGCTATCGTCAAACTTTTGGATGATCACCAGATTGATTTGGTTTGTTTGGCCGGTTATATGAAAATCGTCGGCCCAACCTTTCTAGCGGCCTATGAAGGCCGTATCATCAATATTCACCCGGCTTATCTTCCAGAATTTTCAGGTGCTCATGGCATTGAGGATGCTTGGAAAGCAGGTGTTGCTGAGAGTGGCGTGACTATCCATTGGGTGGATTCTGGCGTTGATACCGGTAAGGTTATCAAACAAGTCCGTGTGCCACGTCTTGAAGGGGATACCCTTGATACTTTCGAAACTCGCATCCATGAAACAGAGTACAAGCTCTATCCAGAAGTGTTGGAACGTTTGGACGTTGCACGAAAATAAGGAAGTGCTAGAGCTGAAAGAAAATTTTCGACTGTAGCAGATAAAGAACTTTTTTAAAAAGGAAAAGAAAGAACATGACTAAACGCGCACTAATTAGTGTTTCAGACAAAGCGGGCATTGTTGAATTTGCCCAAGAACTCAAAAAACTTGGTTGGGATATCATCTCGACAGGTGGGACTAAAGTTGCCCTTGACAATGCTGGGGTAGATACCATTGCTATCGACGATGTGACTGGTTTCCCAGAAATGATGGACGGTCGTGTGAAGACCCTCCACCCAAATATCCACGGTGGTCTTCTCGCTCGTCGTGATTTGGATAGTCACTTGGAAGCAGCAAAGGATAATCAGATCGAACTGATCGACCTTGTTGTGGTCAATCTTTACCCATTCAAGGAAACCATCCTCAAACCAGACGTGACTTACGCTGACGCGGTGGAAAACATCGATATCGGTGGGCCATCTATGCTTCGTTCAGCAGCAAAAAACCACGCTAGCGTGACCGTTGTTGTAGACCCTGCTGACTATGCTGTTGTGCTTGACGAATTGGCAGCTAATGGCGAAACAAGCTATGAAACTCGCCAACGTTTAGCGGCTAAGGTTTTCCGTCACACAGCGGCTTATGATGCCTTGATTGCAGAGTATTTCACAGCTCAAGTGGGTGAAAGCAAACCTGAAAAA
>NZ_JAJNSA010000199.1:0-1713 GCF_027497875.1 Streptococcus sp. SM3
AAACGACCTGATACTTGAGTTTTGATTCCTTTAGCTCCAGCACGCATAGCACGTTGGATTGCTTGTTTTTGTGCACGACGGAAAGCAACACGTTGTTCCAATTGACGAGCGATTCCTTCACCAACAAGGTGAGCATCCAAGTCAGGACGTTTGATCTCAATGATGTTGATGTGTACTTGTTTACCAGTCAATTTGTTAAGAGCTGCACGAAGTGCATCAACGTTTGCTCCACCTTTACCAATAACCATACCTGGTTTAGCAGTGTGAAGAGAAACGTTAACTTTGTTTACTGCGCGTTCGATTTCAATAGTTGAAACGGCTGCGTCAGCCAATTCTTTTTGAATGAATTTACGGATTGCAAGATCTTCATGAAGGTAATCCGCGTATTCTTTTTCAGCATACCATTTGGCATCCCAATCACGGATGATACCAACACGCATACCAATTGGATGTACTTTTTGACCCACGAGTTTACCTCCTTATTTTTCTGCAACAGCTACTGTGATGTGAGCTGTACGTTTGTTGATTGGTGAAGCTGAACCTTTCGCACGTGGACGGAAACGTTTCATTGTTGGTCCTTCGTTTGCGAATGCTTCAGATACTACCAAGTTAGCTTTTTCCAAACCAAAGTTGTTTTCAGCGTTTGCTACTGCTGAGTTCAACACTTTAAGGATGATCCCTGCAGCTTTGTTTGGTGTGAATGTCAAAATAGCGATGGCATCGGCTACGCTTTTACCACGGATGTTGTCAAGAACAAGACGTGATTTACGAGGTGAAACACGCACTGTACGAGCCATTGCTTTAGCTGAAGTAATTTCTGCCATTTATGTTCTCCTTATTTTCTACGTGTCTTCTTGTCGTCTGCCGCGTGACCTTTGTAAGTACGAGTTGGTGCAAATTCACCAAGCTTGTGACCTACCATGTCTTCTTGGATGTAAACAGGCACATGTTTACGTCCATCATAAACTGCGATAGTGTATCCGATGAAACTTGGGAAGATCGTTGAACGACGTGACCAAGTTTTAATTACTTTTTTCTTTTCGTCGTTTGCTTGAGCTTCAACTTTTTTCATCAAATGCTCATCGACGAAAGGTCCTTTTTTAAGACTACGTCCCATTTTGTAATTTTCTCCTTTAAAATTTAGTACCACAGCGGCTTGCGCTGCTATGCAGCGCTACCGAGCTGGCGGAAAGTGTAAGCTAGTTGCTTATGATTATTTTTGGTTGCGACGACGAACGATAAGTTTGTCAGATTTCGCTTTCTTGTTACGAGTTTTAAGACCAAGCGCAGGTTTACCCCAAGGAGTAGATGGCGCTTTACGTCCAACTGGTGCTTTACCTTCACCACCACCGTGTGGGTGATCATTCGGGTTCATTACAGAACCACGAACTGTAGGGCGAACACCTTTCCAGCGGTTACGTCCCGCTTTACCAAGGTTTACAAGTCCATGTTGTTCGTTTCCGACAACACCAACTGTAGCACGGCAAGTTCCAAGAATCATACGAACTTCGCCTGATTGAAGACGAACAAGTACATATTTACCTTCAGAACCCAATACTTGAGCAGAAGCTCCAGCAGCACGTACCAATTCTCCACCTTTACCAGGTTTCAATTCGATGTTGTGGATCAAAGTACCAACTGGGATGTTAGCAAGTGGAAGAGCGTTTCCGACTTTGATATCTGCTTCTGGTCCTGATACGATACGTTGACCTA
>NZ_JAJNSA010000200.1:0-1672 GCF_027497875.1 Streptococcus sp. SM3
CAACCTAATATAAAATATCGAAACATTTCGGCTTTGATCTCTTTAATTAGTTTTGTTATATTTGGTTTATTCTTTCGAGAAGATAAATCTCAACAAAGTTCGGTCAGATCTGTTGTTAGTTCAAGCAGTTCGTCTTTGAATTTATCTACAACAACTCAGGCATCTTCCTCGATATTAGAAGTGAGTTCATCGAGCGAATCAACTTCGACATCAAATCAATTTAATGATGAAGAGTTTCAAAAATATGCTAGTCAATTTCAGAATAAATTGAATGAGTTGGTAAAAGAAACTGGGCAAGTTTATAGTGCTACAGGGAGAGGTCTTATACTATATCTGACTGTTCCACAAGACTTTAAATATAATTCAAAAGATAATATTCAAGAATTTGCTGATAAAGTGTTGCAGGTCAAGAATGAAACTTTTCCTGTTTGGCTTGTTGAAAATGGCTATTCTGCACAAGATGTAAGTATTCATCTACACATTAAGACAGAAGATGGGACGACAATCGCAAAAGAAAAGTTCTCGGGTTCAATGAAGGTTACGAAATAAATAATTAGTTTAAAAAATATAACAAATTTAGTTTGATTAATGGTACAGGATATTTTAAATAACAAATGAATATGAGGGTTGTTACTATCTAAATGACAGCCTGTTTTAGATTTATTGTTCAGTAAAAAGACACAGTTTTAGAAGAAGGAAGAAACTTATGGGTTTTTTTGATAATGTAAAACAAGAAGGCACTTTTTCAAATGCTTCTGGAGCAAATGGATTACATTATGTTGTTCTTCAAGTGACATTGAAAGAAAAATTTTTTGGCACTGGTTCAGGGAACCTTACAGAATTAGAAAATGTAATCAATCGCCAAGCGTCTAAGGGATATAGACTTCATACAATCAGTACAGCAAATGGTGGAAGTAAAGGATTAGGTGGAGGAGATCGTATTCAAGCAACTATGGTTTTTGAGAAAATTGTATAATCCCTCTTTATTCCTCATATTTGCCAGTAATAACCTTTTTTTCAAGTGTTATTCTAACAAAAATAGGGTAATAGAAGACAGAAATCGAAAATAAATAGAGGTCGAACAAGTTTGCTAACTTGTTGACATATGGCTCCAAATGGATTATAATTTATTTAATCTTAATGAATGGTTGCAGTAGCGACCTACCGAAAGGGGCTTCTAACGAAGCTCCTTTTGTGCATTATTATGAGGTACAATCAATGAAACCTTTTACAAATATTGATGAACAGATAGAGCTGCTAAAATCCAGAAATCTAACATTTCTAAACGAAAGTTTAGCAAGACAATCTCTAACCAATTATGGATACTATGAAATAGTCAACGGATATAAATATTTCACTATTGAGTTAGACTCTGAGGAGGAAATCTATAAAGATGGTGAAACGTTTGAACATATGCTCGCCCTCTATGAACTTGATAAGGATATCCGAAAAGGAATTATAGAAGCGACTATGGAGATTGAATTGTCACTACGGACAGCAATCGGTTACGTTGTCGCAAAAGATATCGGAGTTGAAAAAGAGAATTACCTGGATAGAAAAAATTATAATCAAGGTAAGAAGAATAAAAGAGGTTATGAGATTGATCAGCTTATTCATAAATTAAATAAAATTTACGATGATAACTCTGAACCTTATAAACACTACAGAGAAA
>NZ_JAJNSA010000027.1:0-27270 GCF_027497875.1 Streptococcus sp. SM3
TTGGATTATAAAAGACGATAGGTAAGACCATAAGTCCCAAGCCTAAAATATATAGAAAGGGTGTCACCTTCCAAAGAAATTCTGTATTGAAGAGCATGACCACAAAACCAATTACAAGTCCCAAGGCAATCCAAGCGACTTGCTGCCCTAAAATGGGCAAAATATTATTTGGATAATCATGACTAACGGCAATATAAATAGCCACCACACCGATAACTAGTAGGAAAAATACTGGCAGGAGCAAACTATAATCGACTCTAGAGTCGAGAGAACGTTTCATATATTCACCTTTTCTCTTTCTTAGATTTTTCATTTTTGTTGTTTTGGAGGAAATCAATGACAGCAGAGGTAATCTGGTTTCTATTCACCTCTCTGATAGTTCTTTCCTTAGCTAGAGCTTGTCTAATCTGTTTACCATATCGTTTATGAACAACTCGACTATCCAGTATCACAGCAATGGAAGCTTGTTCCTCTTTTCTAATTGTTCTACCCAAAGCCTGTTTGAGACGAATAATGGCCATTGGCAACTGATAATCATAGAAAGGATTCTTCCCTTCCTGACGCAATTCATGATTTAATTTTCGTGTTAAAGGTTCTTGGGGATTTTGGAAAGGCAATCGAGGAATTACTTGAATAACGCAAGGATGGGTAGAAAAATCAACCCCCTCCCAGAAACTTCCTGTTCCAAGTAATATTTGTCGCTCTCCTTTTTCAAAACGTTTCTTCAGCTGACTGGGTTCCCCATTTTTATATTGGGCTAAATGAGGATGGTCTAGTAAATCTGACACTGCTAACAGTAATTCTTTAGACGTAAATAAAACAAGCAAAGGCTCTTGAAACGCCTGTAAGGAATGGATAACTGATGTAACCTCTTCTGCATAATCTAAAGGAGAATGTTCAGTTACTAAAGGAAAATCATTTACTAATAAAACTTCTTGTTGCTTCTGTTGTAAAGATTCAACTGTAATAAGTGGAGCTTCAGTAAATCCTAATAAGTCCGCTAAAGAAACTCTATTACTGATTTCAAGAGTGGCAGATACGCCAAGCACTCTGCAATCTTCTGGCAATAAATCTGCTAGTAGAAAGCGACCTTTTTTACTTGAACAAATTAACACATCCTTACTAGACTTCTCAGCAGTTGCCAGCCAAAATTCACGGTCCGATGTAAAAAAGCGCGTCATATCTCTATACTCAGGAAGATTTAACTCAGAAAAATGCTGGCGTAAGTTTTCAAGAGAATCCAACCACTTGTCATTCTTAAGTCCTGAGTAAAACTGATCTATCAAATAGCGACATTCAAACCCGATACTCTCAAGCAACCGTCTCTGAATAAGATCTTTTTCTGTTTCCAAGGACTTTTCAACTTGTGTCACTAAAGCTTCGAGGAGATAAGACTCTTGGACGAGGTTTTCAAGGGCAATCAGCATTTTTTGAGCTTCATCTATGATTATCAAGCGATTGTTGACAAACTCTGGATCATCCTCTAAACGTGTTACCAGATAAGCGTGATTGGTTAACAAAAGGCGACTCGATTTAGCCCTATCTTGACTGCGTTGCCAGAAGTCCTCAGAAATAAATAAACTTTTTTTTGAAAGTTTTCCATCATGTACAAGTTCAGCTAGAAAATGTTGATAACGATACAGCTGCCCGATTTCATCTAAGTCACCTGTTTCTGTCTCTGTTAACCAGATCAAGATTTGCATTTTAAAGCGTGTGAATAGGCGGTTAGACTCTGGCCTATGAAGTACTTTATAAAAATTATCGAGTTTCAAATAATTCTGGGGACCCTTAAGACTATGAATATCAATATGAAAAGTATCTTTTAATCGCCTTCCTTCTTCTTGCATAATTTGATTTTGAAGGATTTTGGTAGGAACACTAACAAGGATGCCACCTTCACTTTCCATGCTCAAAGCCGGCAGCATGTAACCATAAGTCTTTCCAAGTCCCGTTTGGGCTTGAATAAACGCGGTTTTCTGTTCCTTTAATAACTGCTCAACTTTTTCTGCAAATTCAACTTGCTGAGGACGTTCATCCAAGCCTAACAAGGACATATTTTTAGTAAAATCCTTAGATAGCTTACGTGGTTTTAAAGACTGACTTTTCTTTCTTAGAAAGAGTCCATGGAACTCCATCAAATCGTGAGAAGAAAGGAGGGACTGGCGCTGATATACTTCTTCAATCACTAAATAAGTTTCATAAAGGAGGTTATCCGCAAGATTTAATAACGTTTCTAAAAGTCCTTTTGGTAACTGAAAAAGTTTTTGACGCATAAAAAGCAAAAGCTCTGCTGTTGCTTGTGCATCAGAGAGAGCGGTATGGGCGTGGTCTAACTTAATCCCTAACTCTTGACAGAGAATGCCGAGATTGTACTTTTCAAACTGAGGGTACAAAACCTGTGCTAACTCAACGGTATCCACTCGTGGAGTTCTCAATTCATAACCTTCCAAGAATAGATACTCTGCTAGAAGATTTGCATCAAACTGAACATTGTGCGCGACAAAAACACCATCCTTGACCAGTTCAAAAATCCTTCCAGCTACCTGTGAAAACTCTGGAGCAACTGCCAACCGTTGATCAGTCAAACCTGTCAATTCTTTTATATGAGAATCCAAGGGCTCATGGGGATTGATGTCAGTCCCATACTGATCGACGATTTCGCCATTTTCAATCACCACAATACCCACTTGAATAATTTTTGCCTTGCTTCCGGTGCTAGTGGCCTCTAAATCAACAACCACATACCGATCAGTTCTCGAATTCATCATTAAAAATTATATCAAAAAAAGCCCTGTTTGACACCCCTCAACTTCGATAGAAAAATCTCTTTACTTGAAAAAATTTTTATAAAATGTTTGAATAGCATTATACAGAAAAGGAGACATAAGATGAACCCATTAGATTTGTTTAACCAAGTAAAAGAATTAATCGAAACAAAAGATTTCGAAGCTGCAAAAACATTTGTTGCAGAAAATCAAGAACAGCTTGGAGAATATTTCTCTCAAGCTCAGCAGTTGATTTCTGGTTCAGAAGGTCTAGATGGCCTCGTTGGAAAGATTAAAGGATTTTTCTAAAAGATATAAAGGCGCCTGAAACGATCAGGTGCCTTTTTGAGATATTTTTTTCATTATTTTGGGAAGATGACTGCTAATTTCCGTCGGCAAGACCACATAATGTTCTTGAGATAGTTCTTGGGCTATGGCTGAGTGAAGATGGGTTGCCACTGCCACACGTTCGTAGAGACTGGCTTGTTTAAACTGGCCTGCAAATCCTGCAATCATTCCAGCCAGAGTATCTCCCATTCCCCCAGTCGCCTGATAGGGACCACCAACCTGTAACTGGTAATAATCAAACTGGCCAACTTGCCAAATACGAGTAGCTGAACCTTTCTCCACCAAAATTGTTCCTTGAGGAAAGGAAGTCAGGGCACTAGCCGTTGCATCTTCATTTTGCTTTTCAATAGCAATACCAGACAGCTTTTCCCATTCTTTTTGGTGGGGAGTTAGGATAAGCTGGTTAGATGGAAATGACAAACTTGTTCTAGCAAGAATGGTCAGGGCACCACCATCTACAATCAAAATCTGATTCTTTTTTAAGCTGGCAAAAATCTGTTTGACTAGATTTTCTCCAAAAGCATCGTCTCGTAAACCAGGTCCTACTAAGACCACTTCTGCCTTCTTCAACTGCTCTTTTAACAGTTGCTGGTCTTGAAGAGAAAAGGCCATTGCCTCAGGTAAATGACTGTGCAAAGCTGGGATATTTTCCCTATCTGTTCCAACAGTCACCAAACCAGCTCCACTTTTAACAACTGCCAAAGCAGCCATGATGATGGCACCACCATAAGGATAAGTCCCACCCAGTAACAGCAAACGACCATAGTTTCCTTTATGACTTATACGAGAACGTTCAATAATGACTTTTTCTAGTAAGGTTTGATCAATCACTTTCATCGTTTTTTCCTCTCTATTCATTATACTATAAAGTCTATCCACCTTGCATCTTAAATATAAATCTCTCCGTTCATATAGAAAAAGAGGGGACAAAACCCCTCTACTCTCCTTTCGTCCAAACACGAAAGTAAACGATTCCATTTTTACTAGTAAAGACGGAGAGGCCTAATTGGTCCTCTCCATCTATTCGACTCATTTATCGATTCATTTTTTATCTTCTACCAATCTATACAAATAGAATGGTATTAGGCGCATAGACTAGTCTTCTTTACGTTTTGCAGTTAATAAAGCTGCTGATAAGGCCAAGGTAACACCTGCCAAGAAAATAGCTGTTTCTGACTGTTTTTCACCAGTTTCTGGCAATCTCTTGTCTTCCTTGGCAACTTGAACTGGTACTTCTGGAGTCTGAGCTTTTTCTAACGAACTTAGTTTAAACTCTGGTTTTTCTACTGTCGGTGCTGGTTGATTACCTACTGTAGCTAGAATACCACGGTACTCTGGAAGTTTATGTTCTAGAGCCATTACAGCATTAACACCACCCTTAAATTCAGGTTTCTCAACACTTGGTACTACTTGATCTCCTACTGTGGCTAGAATTCCTGTGTATTCTGGAACTTCGTTTACTGCTGCTTCTACAAAGTTAGCACCACCTTTGAATTCTGGAACTTCGTTTACTGCCGCTTCTACAAAGTTAGCACCGCCTTTGAACTCTGGAACTTCGTTTACTGGCGCAGGTTCCTCACCCTTACTATTTGAAATAGATGGTTTTACTCCTACCTCAATAATACGATCCTGAGCCTTTCTTTCTTCAGAATGAACAAGAGTTCTAGTAGTTCCCCAAACTTGAATATAGTCAACTTTTTCTCCAGCTTGTCCTTCAGAAACTATACGACGTTGACCTTGAGCAAGCTCAGGGGTGTCACGAATAATTTCTTTAAACGGAAGTGAAGTCTTTTCAATTTCCAAACTTGGTACTTCTGCAACTAAGTTCTTAACGCCCTCTGTCGGTGTTGTTTGGAAGGTAGACTTAAAGTGTAAACGATATTCTTTCACCAGATTTCCATCTTTGGAAATAAGACGAACGAGTGTTGGAAGATTTGTATTTCCATGATCCACTATTGTGACTACTCCATGTCCACTAGTTGTCGCAGTGACTTTTGGTTTAGTTCCCATTGTTGTTAGGGTGTACTCTGTCACATTTGGATCAAAGTTTTCCAATGATTTTCCATCGATTGAAATAGTCGCTGATGGTGTTTCGACTTCTGCTCCCTTGCCTGCAGAGTAGGCTGTAAATTCGACTACTGCTAGACCGTTAGTAGTAGACTTACGAGTCATTCGAGCACGAATAGCTGGCGCTTGAACCGGTTCAAAGTTAAACTCAATTGGTTTCCCAGCTACTAATTCTCCAGAAGCTTTGTAAGGAATTGGAGCCCAATTTTCTGCCTTGTTGAATGGATGGTCAGCATTTTCTTCATAACGAGAAATCGTACTTGGTTCTGTAAAGGCAGGGCCAATATATCTTTCTAGAACCATTTTCTCTGGGGCATCTGTTCCACTATCTTTAAAGAACTGCATGGCAACTTTTCCAATAGCTTGTGAGGTAATGTTACCGTTCTTCTTAAACAATATTCCCACAGAAGTTTCTTGATTTTTTGGTGTACGAGACCAGTTTGTCCAACGTCCATCCTCATTAAATTTTCCATCATTGATATAGAAAATTCTATCATGTGAAGCTGCTTGTGTATCGTTCGTTGTTGAAGCAAAGGCTTTAGAGTCCGTTTCATTGTTGCTTGGATTTTCTGAGATGACTTGATTTCCTTTAGCTACAACTGTTACTTGCATGGTAGTTGTTAGATTTGTACCGATGACATGACCAGTTACTTGGAATCTTCCCTCATGCTCTGTCGCATGTTGAGGAATAGCATCCCATTTCACTGCCAGTTTATCTGTAGTCCAAGTATTTGAAGTTGGATAATAAACAGTGACTTCTGATGGAAGCTGAAGGGTATCTCCGAGCTTCAAAGTAGTTGCACCATTTTCAGCTGCTAAAGGTAGACTTGTATCTTTTTCATCATTACGGTAGATCCGATATTCTTTTAAAATAGTACCATCTTCAGCCTTCAAAATAAGACGTGTCGCACCTTTTGGACTTGTTGCTGGAACAAGAGTAACCAAACCATTGTTGCTAGCTGTTGCAGTAATTTCCTTGCTAGATTGAGGAATATAATAATCTATTTTCGATGGATTAAAGTGTTCAAGATCCTTGCCATCTACTTTGATAGAAATATCTGAACTTGTTTCACTTAAGACCTTGTTTCCAAGGATAGTTAGCTCTGTCAGACCAACTCCCGCAGTACCTTCAGCCTTTTTCATTCGAAGACGAACAGCATAGGTTTCTACCTTGTCAAAGGTAAAGTGATTGGTTTGAGTTGCAGATAGCTGGCTTGGAGCATGTAAGTTTTCAACTGCCTTCCAGTTGGCTGGATTATTAAATGGATGATTAGTATCACGCTGAGCATTGCTGACATCACTTGGTAAATCTGGAATTTCTTTACCTACATAATATTCAACTACATATTCTTTTGGAAGACCAATTGCTCCATCAGTATAGAAATCAACCGACAAATTGTTGACAAAACGTTTCGTCAAGTCTCCTGAATTACCAAACAAGATAGAAGCCCAGTCATTATCAGTATTTGTTCTCCAAGTAGTCCATCTATTTTTAGCATCTGTTGGCGTTCTTGACACAGTTAGGTCGTTCAAGGTATTAGCTGAATCATCTCCTCCTGTATTGGATACAATGGCAGCTGGCAATTGTGACCCTGTCCATTGTTTAGAGATATTATTTCCAGCAACAACTTGACTAGACACTCGAACATGAGCTTTAGTTGTAAGATTGCTACCTACTAAACGACCATTGATTTCATAGACCCCTTCAGTTTGACTAAAGTTGGCTGGAACCTGTTCCCAAACCACATCTTTGTAGATAGTTGTTCCGTTAGAATGGTAAGCACGAACATTAGCTGGCAATTGAACTGTCTCACCCTTAGGTACTGTGAGGCTGACTTCCTCTGCAACTTGTAAGCCTTCAACTGTCACCGTTGCTTGAGCTTCAATGTCTGTTCCTTCTACATGTCCTTTAAGGGTAAAGCTATGATAGCGACCCAATTCTTTTTTATCTACCTTGTCCCAAGTTACAGATACTTTGCGTGGCAAGCCCTTATCAAATTCTGCCCCAACTTCTTTAGGTAGATTCGGTTGCTGATTAATATCTGTAGAAATAGATACAGGATGAAGTTTCACAATCTTCTTGCTGACTTTATTTTCTTTAATCACCACTTCAGTAGTTATAGATTTCGTGCTCTCTGTCTGATTATCGATGCGTGGTGTCAATGTCACGCGTCCTTTGCTATAAAGAAGGAGGTTTTGTCCATTCACCTCAAGATGCCCACCATCAGATGATTTAGCTTCTAGGTGAATATCTGAAGCTGAAAATTCTGTTTGAGAACCATCCTCATAACTACCAATGACACGATAAGTTAAAACCTGATCTTCAGTAGCAGTTTCTTTTCCTTCCACAACTACTTCCAAACGTTTCAAGGCAGGAGCTTCCTTCACAAACTGAATTAAGTAAGTTTGAACTAAGTCACCCTTTTGGTCACTCAAGAAGACAGAAGCCTGATAACCATTATCAGCAGAAGCTTGCTGAACAGTTACTTGATAACCAGTAGTCTGAGCTCCAACATTTGGAATTGTTCCAGTGTAAGGAAGAGATACACGATAATAAGTCTTGCCAGGATCAAAGTTGTCAAGAGTTTTATCCCCAACAGTAAGTCCTGTAATGCTACTTGTTGTTTCCTTATTGCTTGCGATAAAGGTTGCTGTTACTTCACGATCATCATCTACCAATTTACCAGTAGCCTCCGTACGTCCACCTTCCTTGTTCAAAGCAGCAGGATCTTTCAAGGTCCAAGAAACAACATCAGTATCAATCAAGCTACCATCTGTCAGAACAGCTGTGACTGTTTTATCCAAATCTGCTGCAGTTGTACCAACTGGTACTGTAGCAACTTTTGGTAACCATCTATCTAAGGCAATCACTTTTACAAGTGCCTCAGCTTTGGTTTCCAAACCTTCTACACGTCCAGATACTTTTTTCTCACCTGCACTTTTAAGCAAGTCAGCTGGCACGTCCCATGTTACAGTCTTTTCCTCAACACTACCGTCGCTATAAATAGCTGTTACTGTTTGAGGCAATTCAGGATTTGTGCTAACATCAGTTGTTGCTTTTACAGGAGCAAAGGCTACAAAGTGACGGTTTTCTTTCTTACCAGACACAGTTGCGACCGTTGCGCTATCAGAAGTTAAACCAGCAGAATCTGCATAAAGAGTAAATTTACCTTCTTTTTCTGTTGATTTTACAATGACAACTCCTTTACCATTGAAAGCACGTCTTTGCCATGTTCCATCCGCTTGAGCTTTGTAGCGCTCACGGCTAGCTTGTTCTCCATTATCCACACCAACAATTTGTCCCTGACCATGAAGATTGAAATGAACAAGATTATTCGCTGTCGGAACCACATTCCCATCGCCATCAACAATTTCGTAATGGATGTAGGATAGGTCTTTCCCATCTGCAGTGATAACATGCTCTTCTTTAGTCAGACGAACTCTTGCTGGTTCCCCTGCAGTTGTCACACTATCACGCGCAATTTCGTTGCCATTTTCATCTCGAGCAATCGCAGTCAGTGTGCCGGGTTGGTATTTCACAAGCCACTCAAGATACAATTCACTTGGTTTAGCCCCTTCATGATAAGGACGTCCATCTTCTGTCCTTTTCTTCGTATATTCCTTTTTACCAAGCGACTGTCCATTTAAGAACAATTCGACACTTGCAGCATTTGAGAAGGTACGAACTGGAACCTTTCCATCGACTAGCATCTTGCGATCCTTAAGTGTCTCTTCAGTCCAGTTCCAATGTGGTAAAATGCGAACAGTTGGCTTTTCTTTAGCACTATACCATTCACTACGGTAAAGGTAAAAATCATTCTTCGGTAAACCAGCCGTATCGATGATACCAAAGTAAGAGCTCTTCACAGGTGTATTATCTTGGTTATGCCATGGAGTTGGTTCTCCAATATAATCAATACCTGTCCAGATAAATTGTCCAGCATAGCCAGCACGATCACGGTCAAAAGTCCATGACTCAGTAGCTGTTCTTCCCCACCCAACACGGTCATTACCATAATCAGATTGTTCATAGTGACGATTTGGACGGTTATCGTGTCCAAGGATTTGAGCAGGATTGTAATAAGAATCACGCGTTCTAGTAGCTGAAGAGGTTTCAGAACCATAAATGAGCCAGTCTGGATGCGCTCTACGAACCGCATCATAAAAACGTTCACCATAGTTCATACCGACAGCATCCATGATTTCTGCGAGTTTCAAGAAATCACCTGTCGCTGCACGACTAAATTTATTTTCACCCATAGTGACATAACGTTCAGTATCAATTGCCTTGATAATAGTCTTCAGACGTTTAGCAGTTTCGATAGAGCGAGGACTACCATTTGCCTCTTCTACCTCATTTCCAAGAGACCACATTACGATAGACGGATTGTTCTTATCCCGTTCTACCATTGTTCTGAGATCAAAATCAGACCACTTCTCACCCTTCTTAGCTTCAGGATGGGTTGCATCTTGATCAAAGAAACGTCCATAGTCATAAGTCTTCTTACCACCATACCAGGTATCAAAAGCTTCCTCTTGAACCAAAAGACCTAAACTTGCTGCAGCATCAAGTAACTGAGGACTAGCTGGATTGTGGGTTGTTCGAATAGAGTTAACCCCCATATCTTTCAGGAGTTTTAATTTACGATAGGTAGCCTTATAATTTTCTTCTGCACCCAAAGCTCCATTGTCATGGTGAATACTTACTCCGTGGAATTTCATACGTTCACCATTCAGAGAGAAACCATCCTTAGCAGTCCAATTAAAATAGCGGTAACCAAATGTATCTTCTGTTACATCAACTAGTTGACCTTCTTTATAAACCTTTGTTTTCAAAACATACAGTTGAGGATGATAACTTTTTGTCGTCCAAAGAGTTGGTTTATTAACTAGGATTGTTTGTCTGAAATCTGCAACTTCATTTTCTGCTAAATTCTTCGTTTCAGAGCGCACTAATTCTGAAACAACCTTACCTTCCTTAGTGAAAATTTGTTGTTCCACAAAGACTTTAGCAGCCTTCTTATCCGTATTTTTAATCTTACTTTGAACCTGTGTTTCAACATTCCCTTCTTTTTGCTCAGCAAGTTTTGGAGTAGTGATATGATTACCATTTTCGGCAACATGGACTTTATCACGATAACTAAGGGTTACATCACGATAAATACCACTTCCAGAATACCAACGACTACTTGGTTGCTTATTGGTCACTTGAACAGTAATTGAATTTTCACTACCATCCTTGTTTAAAAACTTAGTGATATCATAAGAAAAATGATTATAGCCACTTGGATAATGGCCAACAAATTGACCATTTACATAGACCCTAGAATCCATGTAAACACCGTCAAAATTGATACGTACATCCTTGTTCTTATCAGCTTCATTAACTGTGAACGTTTTGCGATACCAAGCCGTTCCACCATTTAACTGTCCACCTTCGTTTCGAGCAGGAGACTTATGATCAAAATCAAAATAAATACTCCAATCATGCGGAAGATTCAATTTAGACCAATCATGAACATCCACATCTTTTTTTGAAAAATCACCTTGGGCATTTAGTTTAAAATACCAATCTTTATTAAAATCTTGTTTTCGCTCCGATAATAGCTGTTTTTCCTTTTCAACTTCAGCTTTGTTTGACTCTCCAGATAGTGCTTGCGATTTTTCAGAAGAAGGTTTGATCTCTGTGTCTGCTTTCACTTGGTCCTTTTCAGAAGTTTTTTTAGAATTCTCTTTTACTTCTGTTTCAGCTGTTACTGCAGATTCAACAGGCTTTGGATTTGCCTCTTCAGATTTCTGTTTGTTCTCAGCTTTGTTTCCTTCTTCTACTTTATTTGGAGTTTCCACTTTAGGACTAGCCAATTCATGACTACCCTCATTAGCAGGTCTAGTAGGTTCTGTATCCTTAATCACCTTGTCTTCTGTCGACTCAGCTTTTGGTTTTACAAACTCACGCCCACCATGATCATCAGCCTTTGCGATAGCAGCTGCCACATCATCGGGAAGCTTATCTAAAGGCTGAGCTTGATGAACAATTGTTTCTTCTGTTTGAGTATTGGATGAAGCCACCTCCTCAGCTTGTACAGCTGAAATACCAAATATACTGGCCCCAATCATTACAGATGCCGCACCTATTGCAAATTTACGAATGCTATAATGACAACGTTTATCAAAAAGTCTTTTGTTCATTAAAATCCTCATTTCTTTTTCTTGATACAAAGTAAGCGTTTACTTTATTTTAAAAAATAACCTCCTTCTGAATACACAAACAAGTACCAAGTTCGATAATGTATTTTATATATTTTATATATTTTATATATTTTATATATTTAATATATCAAAATACACCTAAAGTTGCAATCATTTTCCATTAATTTAACCTAATAAAATGGTATATAAAAAGTTCATTCAAAAGGAATAAGTGCAATGAAAGTAGCTTTCTATTCTAGACTCTTTCCAATACAAATTTCATTCCATTAATGGCATTTTCATACTTCAAATTTATAGTTGATGGACTCATATCATTATAGACTGCATTCATTTACATACACTACATAAAAAGAAGGCAAAACATTTTTTACCTTCTTTTTTCTCTTATTTTCCATTCAATGTTCGAAGTGCTGCCTGATAGGTTTGCTCCATTAGCATGGTAATGGTCATAGGACCGACACCTCCAGGAACTGGCGTAATATGGCTAGCAAGTGGGGCAACTGCCTCATAATCCACATCCCCACAGAGCTTGCCATTTTCATCTCTGTTCATCCCAACGTCAATGACTATCGCACCTGGTTTGACAAAGTCAGCAGTCACAAACTTGGCGCGGCCGATTGCTACTACGAGAATATCTGCTTTAGCAGCCACCTTGGCAAGATTATGAGTCCGTGAGTGAGTCAAGGTTACTGTCGCATTTTTGGCTAAAAGAAGCTGGGCCATGGGTTTTCCAACGATATTGGAACGACCGATGACGACCGCATTTTTACCTTCCAAGTCAATCCCATATTCATGGAACATTTCCATAATTCCTGCAGGTGTAGAAGGAATCATGACTGGATGACCAGACCAGAGACGCCCCATGTTTAGGGGATGGAAACCATCCACATCCTTTTCTGGGTCAATAGCCAATAAAACTGCCTCTTCATCGATATGTTTTGGTAATGGTAACTGGACCAATATCCCATGCCAAGCTGGATCTTGATTGTATTTGGCAATCAAGTCTAACAATTCCTCTTGAGTAATGGTATCTGGAACTCGCACAACTTCACTACGGAATCCAGCTGCAAGGGCTGACTTCTCCTTGTTACGAACGTAGACTTGGCTGGCAGGGTTGTTCCCTACCAAAATCACTACCAAACCAGGTACTAGCCCCGTTTCTTCCTTTAATCTTTCAGTCTTTTCAGCCAGCTGTCCTTGTAACTTAGCTGCTAGAACCTTCCCATCAATAATCTGTGTCATATCACTTCTCTTTTCTTTCAAATATCTTCCATTATACCAAAAACTGCTAATCCCCTCTAACACTTCTTTCCTAGGCTATCTTATAGTTTCAAACTATAAGAAAAAGGAGCGGATATTCCATCCAACTCCTTATTCTTATTAGAAAATCTAATTAGATTTAATCTTCTTTTTTCTTGCGAGCAAGAAGTCCAAATCCACCTAGTGCTCCAAGAAGTCCGAGCGCTGCAAGACTAGCGTTAGCTTCTGTACCTGTGTTAGGCAACTCTTTTTGACCTTCAACATATTTAGGTGTTTCTTGTTTAGAAGGTTGAGCTGGTTTAGCAGGTTTTTCTACTTCCCTAGGATTTGGAACATAGTTGATTGGAGTGTCCTCACCTGGGTTAGTTGGAACATTTGGTACTTCATATCCTTTAGTTGGATCGTTTGGATCCACTGGTTTCAACGGATTACCATCTTTATCCTTAGGTGTGTATCCTGGAACGTATGGAAGAACTGGTTTTTCCTTGCCTGGTTTGGTTGGATCTGTTGGATCGTTTGGATACTTGATTGGGTCTGTTGGTTGACCTGGGATGTTTGGCACCCATGATCCTAGTGGTTTGTAAACATAAGTTACTGTTGAACCATCTTTACCAATCTTACCTTTCGCTTCTCCATCTACACGAACAAGAACATAACCCTTGATAACTTTTCCACTTGTAGCGTACTCATCACCTACTTTACCTTCTGTAGTCTCTGCTGGAAGAAGGTCTTTACCTTTTTCATCTACATATTTAACTACTAGGTTAGCTTTGTTCGCTACATAATTGATTGGAGTGTCCTCACCTGGGTTAGTTGGAACATTTGGTACTTCATATCCTTTAGTTGGATCGTTTGGATCCACTGGTTTCAACGGATTACCATCTTTATCCTTAGGTGTGTAGCCTGGCACGTACGGAAGAACTGGTTTATCCTTGCCTGGTTTGGTTGGATCTGTTGGATCGTTTGGATACTTGATTGGATCTGTTGGTTGACCTGGGATGTTTGGTACCCATGATCCAAGTGGTTTGTAAATATAAGTTACTGTTGAACCATCTTTACCAATCTTACCTTTCGCTTCTCCATCTACACGAACAAGAACATAACCCTTGATAACTTTTCCACTTGTAGCGTACTCATCTCCTACTTTTCCTTCTGTTGTTTCTGAAGGGATTAAGTCTTTGCCTTTTTCATCTACATATTTAACTACTAGTTTAGCTTTGTTTGCTACGTAGTTAATTACTGTATCTTGACTTGGATCTGTTGGGATGTTTGGTACTACATATCCTTTTGTTGGATCTGTTGGATCAACTGGTTTAAGTGGGTTGCCATCTTTATCTTCTGGAGTAAATCCTGGTACGTATGGTAACACATCTGTTGGTTTACCTGGTTTTGTTGGATCTGCTGGATCGTTTGGATACTTGATTGGGCTTGTTGGTTGTCCTGGGATGTTTGGAATCCATGATCCGATTGGTTTGTACACATATGTTACTGTTGAACCATCTGTGCCAATCTTACCTTTAGCGTCTCCATCTACACGAACAAGTAGGTGTCCTGGAATTACTTTTCCAGTTGTTGTGTACTCATCTCCTACTTTTCCTTCTGTTGTTTCTGAAGGGATTAAGTCTTTGCCTTTTTCATCTACATATTTAACTACTAGTTTAGCTTTGTTTGCTACGTAGTTAATTACTGTATCTTGACTTGGATCTGTTGGGATGTTTGGTACTACATATCCTTTTGTTGGATCTGTTGGATCAACTGGTTTAAGTGGATTGCCATCTTTATCTTCTGGAGTAAATCCTGGTACGTATGGTAACACATCTGTTGGTTTACCTGGTTTTGTTGGATCTGCTGGATCATTTGGATACTTGATTGGAGTTGTTGGTTGACCTGGGATGTTTGGAATCCATGATCCGATTGGTTTGTAAACGTATGTTACTGTTGAACCATCTTTTCCAATCTTACCTTTAGCTTCTCCTTCAACACGAACTAGTAGGTGTCCTGGAATCACTTTTCCAGTTGTTGTGTACTCATCTCCTACTTTTCCTTCTGTTGTTTCTGAAGGGATTAAGTCTTTGCCTTTTTCATCTACATATTTAACTACTAGTTTAGCTTTGTTTGCTACGTAGTTAATTACTGTATCTTGACTTGGATCTGTTGGGATGTTTGGTACTACGTATCCTTTTGTTGGATCTGTTGGATCTACTGGTTTAAGTGGGTTGCCATCTTTATCTTCTGGAGTGAATCCTGGAACGTATGGTAACACTTCTGTTGGTTGCCCTGGTTTTGTTGGGTCTGCTGGATCATTTGGATACTTGATTGGAGTTGTTGGTTGTCCTGGAATATTTGGAATCCATGAACCGATTGGTTTGTAGGTTACTACTTCTGTAGCATCTTTTGAATCCGCAGTTACTTTTGTAGTTGGTACACTTGCTTTGTCAGCTAAGTATCCTTTAACTACTGGTGATTTAACTTCAGCTAAGTCTTGAGCTGGAGTCCAATCTCCGTAAGTCACTTCACCTGTTACTAAGTTGACCTTAGCTTCACGTGTAAATTTAGCTTCTTGTGTTACTGTTTTTGGTGTTCCATCTTCATTTAATACTGGAGTTCCATCTTCGTACACATAAGTGATTGTACGTGTAACAGTTTTGTTTAGATCTTTTTCTTCCAAGCCAGCTGGGTATTTAGGTCCATCTGGGTTATTTGGATCTACTGGAGTTCCTGGTGTTTTTGGTTGATCTGGCGTTACTGTAACTTCTTTAGCTTTAAGTGTTACTTTGAACTCTTGATCAGTATCTTTATCTTTATCGAACTTACCACCTTCTGGGTATGTATTAGATACTAATTCATAGCCTTTGTTTTCAAGTTCTTTGATTTTAGCTTTAACATCAGCTTCTTTTGTAAGTGGTGTATCTGAGTCACCTTCTTCAGTAATAGCGTCAACACCTGGAATTGGGTTTCCTTTTTCATCTACGAAAGTAGTCTTAGCTTTTTGCGTATCCTTCACATAGTTGATTGGTGTGTCTTGACTTGGATCTGTTGGAAGATCTGGTACTACATATCCTTTTGTTGGATCTGTTGGATCTACTGGTTTAAGTGGATTTCCATCTTTATCCTTAGGTGTAAATCCTTCTACGTATGGTAATGTTTCTGTTGGTTTACCTGGTTTTGTTGGATCATCTGGATTATTTGGATACTTGATTGGATTTGTTGGTTGTCCTGGAATGTTTGGAATCCATGAACCGATTGGTTTGTAGGTTACTACTTCTGTAGTATCTTTTGAATCTCCAGTTACAGTTACTACAGGAACACTTGCTTTGTCAGCTAAGTACCCTTTAACTACTGGTGATTTAACTTCAGCTAAGTCTTGTGCTGGTGTCCAGTCTCCGTATGTAACTTCTCCTGTTACTAAGTTGACCTTAGCTTCACGTGTAAATTTAGCTTCTTGTGTTACTGTTTTTGGTGTTCCATCTTCATTTAATACTGGAGTTCCATCTTCGTACACATAAGTGATTGTACGTGTAACAGTTTTGTTTAGATCTTTTTCTTCCAAGCCAGCTGGATATTTAGGTCCGTCTGGGTTGTTTGGATCTACTGGAGTTCCTGGTGTTTTTGGTTGATCTGGTGTTACTGTAACTTCTTTTTGTTTAAGTGTTACTTTGAACTCTTGATCTGTATCTTTATCCGTATCGAACTTACCACCTTCTGGGTATGTATTAGATACTAATTCATATCCTTTGTTTTCAAGTTCTTTGATCTTAGCTTTAACATCAGCTTCTTTTGTTAATGGAGTTTCTGATCCACCTTGTTCAGTAATTTCAGCTACCCCTGGAATTGCATTTCCTTTTTCATCTACAAATGTTGTTTTCGCTTTTTGGATTGCTGTATATTTAACAACATATTCGTAATCTTCATCTGTAGCTGTTGTTGCTTGTACTGGTACTTTTTCAACACTTGCGATGTAACCTTCTTTTTGAGGTACTTCAAGTTCTGGAAGATCAGTGCTTTGTCCATCAGTTCCTTTCCAGTTAATATAAACTGGTCTGTCATTAGAGTTAATTACCGCTTTACCTTCTGCAGTTAACTTGATTGAACCTGTGTAGCTTACAGTTTGTTTTTGTGATGGGAATACTTCTGTACCTGCAAGGTCTTTAACATCATCCGCATATACAAATTTAATTGTACGGTTTACTTCTTCTACTTTTGTTTTCTTAACATAATCATACTGTGCTGGGGTAACAAATGCAGATCCATTTATACCTTTAGCATTTAATTCTTCTTCAGAATATAAATCTCTTGCTCTTGTCTTCGTAACACTTAGTGTTCCTTTTACGTTTTCAGGAGGAAGATCTGCAAGAATGTATTCTTCTCCATTAACTTCTTTAACTAAGTCTACGGGATCATTACTTACATCATATTTGTTTCCAAGCACATTAGTATAATCTTTTGAACCATCTTCACTTAAAGGAATATTCCCCGTATATCTTGTTGGTTCAAAACCTATAACTTCACCTGTCACTAAATCTTTGAATGTTCTAACAACAGCTCCTGTTGGTGGCTCACCTTGAACTTTACCGTCACCTATAACTTTCCAACCATTTGGCACTGTAGTTATAACATCTTCTTTCTCACCGTTAACAGATTCTCCACCTGATACAGTAAGAGTTGCTGCAGTTTTATCGTTTCCTACATAACCTTCTTTAATTAATCCATTTTCATAAGTAATATTAGAATATTGACTTGTTAAAGTTTTGTCTTTTATTACTTTTTCAATACCTAAAGCCTGTAAAGCCATAGAAACGGTAGAACCTTCTTGAATAGCACCTTCTGTAACTGTAAGTTCTAACTCAGTTGGTGAGATTAATCGAGGTGTTAATGTGAATCCAGTGTCACGACCATCGTTAAGAATCCAAACATTGTTCTCATTAGCTTTAACGTTAGCCCAACGACTAGTTGGAACATAAGTTATACTATCTCCTTTATTAGGGTTAATAGTTGATGCTGTATTTAATCCATTTACAAAGTTAGAACTTCCTTCAAGTTCTTTGAATTCAGTAAAATCTGCATTTGGAAGTTTGATAGTAAATTTAGATCCTACTCCATAACGAATATCCGAATCAGTTTTTAATACGATTGAATCACTTCTACTTATTTGCTCATTGTTAAGGTATTTCAATCCATTGTTTTCACTTAGTGATGCACTAGTACCTTGTTTTTGATAGCTAGGTTGTTGACCTTTTCTTGTATAAGTATGTTCAAGAACTGTACGCCCATCAATTTTAATAGTCGCTGTATACGGAGTATCTTTTGAAATTTGCGGAGCTAAATATCCTTCACCCGATAAATTACTCGCTCCAAACGACACATTCGGATAGTCTTTTACTTTATCGTTCCACTCGATATTATAAGTATATGTCCCAGTTTCGTTAGCTACCGCTGGTTGCTCAGCAAAACGTTCTGCATAAGTTAAAACCTCATCCCCACGCTTCTTGTCACGTTGCGCCCAATATGGTATCTTTTTGTTATTGCTGTTTCCTGTAGTTGTTTTATAATCGATAGATTTAACTTTACCAACTACTGTTCCATCAGTCGCTCTGATTAACGTATTTACTGCCAAACCAGCACCTAGCTCAGCTAAGTTAGTTAGTTCAATTTTTGTAATAGAGCCCGCTTTAAGTGTAGATGTGCTAATAGTAGTATCAAATCCCCATCCTGTAGGAGCCGTATTATCTGCATTCATATCAACATAAGCGTTTGTTACAGCTTTAACTGTTTCTCCATCTTTAAAAACATCTTTACCTGTAATTTTTGATGCAGTAGCAGCTAATACCGATTCTACTTTACCTGCATGGCCAGCACGTTTCATTTCCGTATAAACTGCTTCGATTGCGGCAGAAAGACGGTTCACTTGAGCTACCATTTGGTCTTTAGAAGCATCAGATGAAAGCAATCCTTTAGACGCTACTGCTTCAAGCTTCACTGTAGCAATTGCAGCCGATAACTTTTGTTTAGATGCTTCATCTTTCACTTCTTTATCTGAGAAGTTTGAGGCTACTGTTGCCATAACATCAGCTTCTGAAGTCAATTGAGTAAGAACTGTTTTAACATCGTCTTGTGCTTTTTCTGTTGCAGCTTTTTCAGATGTTTCTTTGTTAGTTTTTTCTTTGTCTGCTTCTTTTTTATCAGCTTGCTCTTTATCAGATTTTTCTGTTGCAGCTTTATCGGTAACTTCTTTTTCTGCTACAGGTTTAGCTACAGGTTTAGCTTCAGTTTTAGCATCTTCTTTTACTTCAGGTTTTTCATCTGCTTTTACTTCAGATTTTTCATCTGCTTTTACAGCATCAATCTTTAATTCAGGAAGTTCTTCAACAACGGGTGTTGTTGAACCAGAATCAGATTTCTGTTTATCAGAATTTGTAACTTCTGGAGTTTTTGCAGAAGCAGTACTTGTTTCATCAGCTTTAACAGCGTTTGCTCCTAAAAGAAGAGCAGTCCCCAAAAGAACACTAGCCGCACCAAAACTATACTTACGAATAGAAAAGCGCTGAGCTCTTCTACCATGGTATTTTTCCATTCTTGAATACATGTTTTCTCCTTATTTATATATATGTTAATTTAGAATAATGTTGAAGTCATCAGTTTTCCCTTCCTCTCCTGCTAAAGAACACCTTCTTTAACGAAACCACAACACAATACTCATTATCCAATTTTACCATATGTTTTTAACATCAGTCAACCAAAATGTTCTATATATTCTCGCTTTTTGTATAATATTTTTGTACCCAAAATACAAAAAGAAGGAATTACCCTTCTTTTTATTATAATAACTTTTTTATTTACGGTTTGATACGGTGCAACATACGTGGGAATGGAATGGCTTCACGGATATGTTTTGTTCCTGCTGCGAAGGTTACCATACGTTCGATACCGATACCAAATCCACCGTGTGGGACTGTACCGTATTTACGAAGGTCAAGGTAGAATTCATACTCTGTACGGTCCATACCAAGTTCATCCATTTTAGCTACAAGGGCATCATAGTCTTCCTCACGCATAGACCCACCGATGATTTCTCCATAGCCTTCTGGAGCAAGCAAGTCTGCACAAAGCACACGCTCTGGATTTCCAGGAACTGGTTTCATGTAGAAAGCTTTGATGGCTGCTGGATAGTTCATGACAAATGTTGGCACACCAAAGTGGTTTGAAATCCAAGTTTCATGTGGTGAACCAAAGTCATCTCCATGCTCAAGATGCTCGTAATCAGCGTCTTCATCATTCTCATGCTCTTGCAAGAGGTCAATGGCTTGATCGTAAGTGATACGTTTGAATGGCTCTGCAATGTATCGTTTTAAGAGTTCTGTATCACGTTCCAATGTTTCCAGGGCTTGAGGAGCACGGTCAAGAACACCTTGAAGAAGAGCTTTTACATAAGCTTCTTGCAAGTCAAGTGACTCATCGTGTGTCAAGTAGGAGTACTCTGCGTCCATCATCCAGAACTCAGTCAAGTGACGGCGTGTTTTTGATTTTTCAGCACGGAATACAGGACCAAAGTCAAAGACACGACCAAGGGCCATAGCGCCTGCTTCTAGGTAAAGCTGACCTGATTGGCTCAAGTAGGCTGGCGTTCCGAAGTAGTCTGTTTCAAAGAGTTCAGTTGAATCTTCTGCCGCATTTCCTGAAAGGATTGGGCTATCAAATTTCATGAAGCCGTTCTTGTCAAAGAACTCATAAGTTGCATAGATGATAGCGTTACGGATTTGCATCACAGCTACTTGCTTACGAGAACGGAGCCACAAGTGACGGTTGTCCATCAAGAAGTCTGTTCCGTGTTCTTTTGGTGTGATTGGGTAGTCTTGAGATTCACCAATCACTTCGATGTCTGTAATGTCCAACTCATAACCAAATTTAGAACGTTCGTCTTCTTTAACAATACCTGTCACATAAACAGACGTTTCTTGGCTCAAGCGTTTGATGACATCAAACTTCTCAATCCCCACTTCTTCACCAAATTTTTCTACAAAGTTTGGTTTAAAGGCCACACCTTGGAAGAAGGCTGTTCCATCACGTAATTGCAAGAAGGCAATTTTCCCTTTTCCTGATTTGTTGGCAACCCAAGCACCAATCGTCACTTCTTGACCAACATAGTCTTTTACATCAATAATCGTTACACGTTTTGTCATTATTTTTCCTTTTCTTTTTTATTCTTTATGGCAAACCACCTCTATATTGTTCCCATCTGGATCAATCATAAAAGCAGCATAATAAATCGGATGCTCACTGCGATGACCAGGAGCACCATTGTCTAGCCCACCTGCCTCTAAGCCAGCCTCATAACAAGCTTGAACCTCTTCCTTATTTTCTGCTAAGAAAGCAAAGTGAATAGGATTTTGCGTCCCCTGAGCTAACCAAAAGTCACCACCAGGATGAGGGCTATTTGGGGCAAGAAAACTGATTAGAGAAGTAGTTTTAAAAGCCAATTTATAGCCCAAAGGGGCGAGAAAACTCCTATAAAATCCTTCTGAAATTTGTAAATCCTTTACCTTAATTTCAAAATGATCAATCATTCTCACTACCCATAAATGCTTTCAAACGTTTAACTGCTTCTTTAAGCGTGTCTAGGTCTGTCGCATAGCTGAGGCGGACATTTTCTGGCGCTCCAAAGCCAGCTCCTGTTATGAGTGCCAAACCAACTTCCTCAAGAATAGCTGTTGTAAAGTCAGTCACATCTGTATAACCTTTCATCTCCATGGCTTTTTTTACATTTGGGAAGAGATAGAAAGCTCCTTGTGGTTTAACGACTTCAAAACCTGGGACCTCACATAATAGCGGATAAATGGTATTGAGACGCTCCTCAAAAGCCTGACGCATGATATCAACAGACTCCTGTGGTCCTGTTAAGGCTTCAATAGCCGCATATTGAGAAACAGATGTCAAATTTGAAGTTGTTTGTCCCGTCAATTTACTCATAGATGCAATGATTTCAGGATCACCTACCGCATAACCAACTCGCCAACCCGTCATGGCATAAGCCTTAGATACACCGTTGATAACAATGGTTTGATTACGAATTGCTTCTGATAGACTTGAGATTGGAACAAATTCATTTCCATTATAAACAAGGCGACCGTATATATCATCAGCTAAAATCAGAATGTCATGCTCAACTGCCCAATTTCCTATAGCTAGTAATTCTTCACGAGTATAGATCATACCAGTCGGATTAGATGGTGAATTGAGAACCAAAACCTTTGTCTTATCTGTCCTAACTAGTTCTAGTTGATCCACTGTGACTTTAAAATCATTGTCTTCTTTAGCTTGAACAAAGACTGGAATCCCTTCTGCCATCTTGACCTGATCTCCATAACTAACCCAGTATGGAGTTGGAATAATAACCTCATCTAAAGGATTGATTACAGCCATAAAGAAAGTATAGAGGGAGAACTTGGCACCTGTAGCAAAGGTAACCTCGTTACTTGCGACAGAATAGCCATAGTAGCGCTCGAAGTAGGTATTCACCGCAGCTTTTAATTCTGGTAGACCTGAAGCTACTGTATAGAAGGAAGCCTGTCCTTCTCGAATAGCTTTAACTGCTGCATCCTGAATATTTTCAGGAGTGTGAAAATCTGGTTGTCCCAAGGTCAAGAAAAGGACATCCTTACCTTGAGCTTTTAATTTTTTTGCTCTCGCATCACTAGCTAAAGTGACACTTTCTTCCATTTCTGAAACACGCTTGGATAGTTTCATAAGCCCTCCTTATTGAGCAATGCTCCTGTTTCAAAATCTACTAGATAAAAATCAGAGCCTGACTTGACTTCCCAGATTGGCTTGTCTTGATAACGGCCAAAGGTAATCTTGTCAATCTCGCCAGCTCCTTTTTCCTTAGAAAGAGCTTCTGCTTTTTCTTGTGAAATACCTTGATTTAGCTGATAAACGTAAATCTTATGGTCATCTTTCCCAATCAGGACAGCAAGTGATTCTTGCTGTTTATTATGACCAAGAACACTGTAGTAAGATTCCAAGCCATTGTATAAATCAACCTGATCAACCTGCTCTAATCCTGCATACTGCTGAGCTAATTTTTCTCCTTCACTTTTAGCTGTTTGATAGGGTTTCATGCCGAGAGAAACCAGATACAGAAAGGAAGCACTGATAACCACAAACAAAATCGTCATCCCTAGACCATACTGCCACAGTAGATTATTTTTTGCTTTATTTTGTCTTTTTTTCACTCGTCTATTTTACCATCTATTGGGCTTTATTACAAGTGAATATAGGAACAATCGCACTTTATTTCTTCCTTCAAAGCAAACCAGAATCCAAAAAACAGTTCTTACTTTTCCAGTAGCAAGTGACTAGAGTTTCAGCAATTTTATAATTTTCAAATAAACTCTGAGCAGATTTCTTGCAAGTCCTTTTGTTTTGTTGTAATATATTTCATAACAACGAGAGGGTTCTCGGAAATTTAAGAAAAAGGAGACACATCATGTCTAAAAAAGTATTATTTATCGTCGGATCACTACGTCAAGGTTCTTTCAACCACCAAATGGCGCTCGAAGCTGAGAAAGCACTTGCTGGTAAAGCAGAAGTTAGCTACCTTGATTATTCAGCCCTTCCTCTCTTCAGCCAAGATTTGGAAGTTCCAACACATCCAGCTGTAGCTGCTGCTCGTGAAGCAGTTCTCGCTGCGGATGCTATCTGGATCTTCTCTCCAGTCTACAACTTCTCTATCCCTGGAACAGTGAAAAACTTACTTGACTGGCTATCTCGTGCCCTTGACTTGTCTGATACACGTGGTGCTTCTGCCCTTCAAGACAAGTTTGTCACCGTATCATCTGTAGCCAATGCCGGTCACGATCAACTCTTCGCTATTTACAAAGACCTCTTGCCATTTATCCGTACACAAATCGTTGGTGATTTCACTGCTGCACGTGTCAATGACTCTGCTTGGGCA
Organism: Streptococcus sp. SM3; assembly: GCF_027497875.1. Next base: position 23,599 of record NZ_JAJNSA010000027.1, read on the forward strand.
GATGGAAAATTGGTTCTCGAAAAATCAGTCCTAAACTCACTTGACAAACAAGCTCAAGACTTGGTCAATGCGATTCAGTAAAAAAAGAGAATTTTAAGAAGTCTAAATCAATTATCGCCACCTAATAGGGTGGCATTTTTTATTTCTAGATCAAAATTTTCAGACAAACATTACCCATCCAAAAAAACCTTGAGCGTTACCACTCAAGGTTTTTAGCAGTCTTTTCCATCACAGGAAAATCATTCTAAGAATATTCTTTCATTCGAGATCTATCACTTATCATCTTCTTTCGAGAAATTAGTGACTGCTTGTTGCTGATTAATCTTCTTTTCTTCGACCTACATATAGGCTCAATAGAATACCGCTACCTAAAAGAACAGAGATATAATCAGATTGGCTTCCAGTTTCTGGTAATTTGTCCCCATGTTTTTCTTTACCTGTAGTTGGTACTACTGGGTTAGAAGGTAATGGTGTTACCGGTTGAACTGGTACATTTGGATTTGGTTGTGTTGGAACTTCAGGAATGTTTGAAGTTGGTTTGTCATTGACTTCTGGCATACCAGGTACTCCGCCATTAAATTCTGGAATTTCATGAACTGGAGGTGTTGGCATTCCTGGAGCTTCTGGATTAGGAAGTTCATTGATTTCAGGCATACCTGGCACACCACCGTTGAATTCTGGCAATTCATGAACTTCTGGCATTCCTGGCACACCACCGTTGAATTCTGGCAATTCATGAACTGGTGGTTCTGGCATTGCAAACGTTGGTCCTTCTGGCACATTAGGTGTTGGAGGAACTGGTTTGTCATTTGATGGTGTTACTGGTTTGTCTTTGCATCCACATTTACCATCTTTACCGTCTTTACCGTCTTTGCCATCGCGACCATCTTTACCGTCTTTAACAACTGTTTTTGTCACAGTTCCGTCAGAATTGATAATTGTGATTGTATGACTACCATTTCCATTATCTTCAACAGAAACTTTTGGTGATTTACCATCTTTACCGTCTTTAATCACCATTTCTGTCTTACTTCCATCTGGATTAATGATTGTAACAACGTGAGTTCCATCGTTATTATTTTTAACAGTTACAGTTGGTGAAACGCCATCTTTACCGTCTTTACCATCTTTGATAATAGATTTGTATTCACGGCCATCAGAATCAACGATTGTCAATGTGTGAGTTCCGTCTCCGTTATCAACGATGTTCGCTTTTGGTGATTTACCATCAAAGATTGTAGTTGTAGTTTCTTTACCATCAGCTCCTGTCACTTTAATAGTGTGTGAACCATTGTTGTTATCAATAACTTCAAGTTTTGGTTCTTTACCATCACGAACTGTAGTTGTTGTAGTTGTACCGTCTGAGTTCACAACTGTGATAGTGTGAGTTCCATCTCCGTTATCCACAACCTTAGCAGTTGGTGATTTACCGTCATGAACTGTGGTTTCAGAAACAGTACCATTACCGTTTTCTACACGAATTGTGTAAGTACCATCATGGTTGTCAGTAACAGTTGCTACTGGTGATTTACCATCTTTGATAATTGTTTCAGTAGTTGTGCCGTCACCATTTAGAACTGAGATCTTATGAGTTCCATTTTGTTCGTCAGTAATAGTAACTTTTGGTGATTTACCATCACGAACTGTGGTTTCAGTTGTCACACCTTCTGGATTTGTAATAACGATTGTATGACTTCCGTCCCCATTGTCACGAACAGATGCGGTTGGAGTACGTCCGTCAACACCGTCACGACCATTCTTAACAACAAACTCATTCTTCGTTCCGTCTGGGTTAGTGATTGTTACTCTGTGGCTTCCATCTGGATTTTCTGTTGTAGTTGCTGTTGCAGCTTTACCATCTTTACCATCTTTGATGATAGCATTCGTAACATTGCCATCTCCATCCGTAACTTTAACAGTGTGAGTTCCATCGTTGTTATCAGTCACTTCAACTTTTGGAGTCTTACCATCTTTACCGTTTTTAACAACTGTTTCTTTAGTTGTTCCATCTGGATTTGTTATAGTAATTGTGTGGCTTCCATCTGGATTTTCTGTTGTAGTGATATTGGCAGTTTTACCGTCTTTACCATCTTTAACTTTAGTTGTTGATTCAGAACCATCAGGGTTTCTAACAGTAATAGAGTGTGTTCCATCTCCATTGTCCGTTACATTTACAACTGGTGATTTACCGTCTGCTCCGTTTTCACCTTTTTCACCTTTGTCGCCTTTTTCACCGGCTACTCCTTGAGGTCCACGGATATTACCAATCTTGTTCCAAGAACCATTTTCTTTCTTGTAAACATCACCTGTATTGGCGTCGATATAAGTATCACCGTCTTTACCATCATTAGCAGTTGGGGCAGTAACTCCACTTAGTAATTCAGCACCGTTACGTCCATTTGTACCAGAAGCTCCATCTGTACCATTACGTCCATTTGTACCATTCAAGATATCACTTGTACCAATTAATTCATCCACACCTGGATCGTATTTACCGTTACCATTATTATCATAGTATGCTGTAATACGAGTACCATTTACTGGTTGTGAATCTGTTGCATCTGTAGTTGTTGGTTGTACTGTTTCTGATGACTCAGTTGTACTTCTATCTTCATCTGGTAATGCTCTTCTATTTCTTGCACTTCTTGATGTTCCAGAAGGTTGTGAATTAGAAGTTGATCCAGCACCTCTTCTAACTGCTTCCACCAATGCATTTAAGTCAATAGTTGGTGTACGTCCATCTTTACCATTCTTACCATCTTTTACTGTAAAGGTTACTGGATCTTTACCTGGTGTTGTGATAGTTACAAGAGTGCTTTGACCATCTTGTCCACGTTGAGTAGTGATTGTAGGAGTTTGGCCATCCTGACCGGTTGCACCAGTTTCTCCCTTAGCACCATCTTTAACAAAGACTGTAGTTGGTTGTGAACCATCATGGTTATCAACAGTGATTTCTACACCTTTATGACCGTCTTCATCCTTACGAACAGCTGTTACTGTTGGAGAGACTCCGTCCACTCCATCTTTAATAACTGCAAGAGGTTTTTCAGGGTTCAATGGCTGACCTGGATGTGCTGGATCTTCTTGGTAAACTTTAGTTTCTTTACCATCTTTGACAGTAAGCAATGATTTACCATCACGTCCGTCCGCACCTTTAGCACCATCTTTAATCATTTCAGAACCTAGAAGTTCATCAGTTCCTGGAGTATACTTACCATCATTGTTTTCATCAGTATAGAATGTCACAATTGTATGAGATGGATTGCCGTTTTGTCCTTCGACACGAAGCAAATCAACTTTTGGAGTTTTACCGTTCAGACCATTTTCTCCGTCCTTAACATTTACTGTAACTGGATCTTTACCTGGAACAGTGAATGTAATGTCGGTACTATGACCATCTTTACCTGGAGTTACAGTTACTTCTGGAGTCTTACCATCTTCTCCACGTTCACCTTTATCACCCTTAGGTCCCTTGATGTTGCCTTCTTTGTCCCAGTTGCCGTTATTCTTAACGAAGACGTCGCCTGTTTCTGTATTGACGTATTTATCGCCGTCTTTACCTTGATTTGCTTCTGGGTTAACTTTGCCGTTCAAGACGTCTTTACCGTCGCGTCCATCACGTCCGTCACGACCTGCTGCGCCATCTCGTCCGTCGCGTCCTGGTAAACCTTG
>NZ_JAJNSA010000201.1:0-1641 GCF_027497875.1 Streptococcus sp. SM3
ATGGGACTAAGCTCCTAGGTGGAAGTGAGGAAGATGCCCAAACCGCAAACTTTATCGGGAATATCGTAGGAGGTTATGTGGTCTCCTCAGCAGCCAGCAAGTTTAGTCTCAATAAGGTGAAAGTAGATCTACCAAGCGCTAAACCATCTCATCTGGATGTCCCACTTCAAGGCAAGCAACTACCCAAGCTGGAACCAGCTAATGTACGTTTGAGTAGTAGGCCAGACCTGCATCTGAAAGCCAGCCCAGCTGATGAGACCCTGGCTAAGCTGAAAAGCCATCCAGCAGTCAGAGTGGATGTACCGAAGGTCAAGCAGATATCAGGCGACAACGTATCAAATGCTGTTAGCGGAGTCAAGTCAGGTGATGTGGTTGTGCCTAGAGTTAAGGATATTGCAACTCCAAGTAGGTTTGGAGATGTGGGAGTGCATAAAATAGATTCTCAAAGTTCAGTAAACATGTCTGAACCATCTCGCTTGGAATATTTACACAATAAATATGGGAAAATTAGTTCTGAAGAATTACATAAAAGAATAAATACACCGAAACTAAAGAGGTTTGTAAAGAATTATGATCCAGTTGAAATTGCCAAATCTTGGCAAGGAGACTTTCCTTATACAGGAGTTGATGAATATCAAAATATTCTAATTAAAAAGGGAGATATTTTATTTGTGGGTGAACCGTTTCCAACAGGTTATATGGTTTCTGAAAAAACGATTACTGATGTTGGAAATAATGCCACTAAGTTGTTTGAAGGTGTCCAAGTGAAACCATACTACGTTCGAGGAATGGATTCTGCTGAGTATAGAAAAATAATGGGGGCTTATAAGTTTAATGAGGATATAAATTCGGCAACAGGCATAACATTATCTAATCCTCAATTTGGCCAAGGGGGACTAACTCAATATTTCGTCCCAGATTTTCGAGAGGCTGTACATAATAAATTTATTGTTCCTGTTAAAACATCAAACATCAAGCTAAATAACTATAAAGTTAACCTTTCTAAGTATGCAGAAATTGAACAGAAGCTACATAATTTAAAATGATCAGGAGTTCAAATGATTATAAATAATACAGTTATTGACAAACAATTAACGAAAGAAATATTTTATAATAATTTTAAAAATTATCTTAAACAGGAAGAAAGTTCTAATTTATTTATGTTAAAATCTCCCGTCAAGATTGAAGGATTAGAATTTTGGGCAGATTTTAATTTTAAAAATAACATTCTTGAATCTTTAAAGTTAAGTATTTATCAATCAAATGATCCGATAAATTATTCGAATATGTATGAATATAAACTACAAGATATAAGACAGATACAGGATAAGTGGTTAGAAAAACAATATGGTAGATTTTCCGAAAAAACTACATACTCTACTAAATTTAATACCTCTTTTGCGGAAATAATATCATATATTGATACAAAATCGGGTGAGACCAGTATAATTTTTTTATTTAAGTGATGCAATATGTAATAACTCTCTATAAATAATTTCAATTAGGGAATATCAAATGACAAGCTGTATCATCAGGTTGGTGGGATCTTTGTGACAGCGAGTGCCATCATGATTCCCATAGGGCAGACTCAGAGCGTTGTCAAGGGCTTGACCCAGTTTGCGATAGGGGAAGCCGGTGCCT
>NZ_JAJNSA010000202.1:0-1618 GCF_027497875.1 Streptococcus sp. SM3
ACTATGGGCATCCTTTGCGGCCTTCTTCTGGCTTAATAGATGGTTCCCTCATTGGCTATCTGTTGCAGTCATTGGGCTCTTATATGTGTCGACAATCTTAGCTATTGTTAATCGAAATACCCCGCCTGAAAATAAGGTGACCTGGCTCTTGATTGCCGTCATTCCTGTCTTTGGATCGCTTTTATACCTCATGTTTGGAGAGCGACGTTTGTCCAAAAAGGAAATGATCCAGCTGAAAAATATGGAGTCCATGAAGTTTCGAGAGGACAATAGTCATCAGTTGCGTAAGGAGCTCAAGCAAGAAAGCAAGGCGGTTTATGGCTTGGTCAAGTCGATTTTATCCATGGATCACAATGCGGATCTCTACAATGGGACGGCATCAACCTTTTACCCTCTAGGGGAGGAGATGTATGCGCAACTACTAGAGGATCTGAGAGCGGCGAAAAAATTTATCTTCATCGAGTTTTACATCATTGATGAGGGCTTGATGTGGAACAGTATCCTAGAGATTTTAGAGCAGAAAGTGAAAGAGGGGGTCGAAGTCAAACTCCTTTATGACGATATCGGCTGTATGGCGACCTTGGCTGGGAACTATACCAAACGATTGCGAAAGATGGGGATTGATGCCCATAAGTTTAACAAGGTGATCCCCCGTCTAACAGTGGCTTATAATAACCGAGACCACCGAAAGATTCTGGTCATTGATGGGCAGATCGGCTATACGGGTGGTGTCAATTTGGCAGACGAGTATATCAACCACATTGAGCGGTTTGGTCACTGGAAGGACAGTGCCATCCGCTTGGATGGACGAGCTGTTAAGGCCTTAACGCGACTCTTCCTCATGAACTGGTACATCAACCGTGGGGAAATCGAGGATTTTGACCGCTACCATATTGAAAACAAGGCAGTCGAAGGCGAAGGGCTCTACATTCCCTATGGGAGTGGACCAAAGCCGATTTACAAGTCGCAGGTCGGAAAGACGGTCTATCAAAATATGATCAACCTGGCGACGGATTACGTCTATATCACGACTCCTTACTTGATCATCGATTATGATTTGACAGAAGATATCCGCAATGCGGCCCTTCGTGGGGTGGATGTTCGCATCGTGACCCCGCATATTCCGGATAAAAAATTGATCCAAATTGTTACGCGTGGGGCTTACTTGGATCTGATGGATGCTGGTGTGAAAATCTATGAGTACACGCCTGGTTTTGTCCACAGTAAGCAAGTTCTTGCCGATGATGAAATGGCGGTTGTAGGGTCGATTAACTTTGATTACCGCAGTTTGGTCCATCACTATGAAAATGCTGTCTGGATGTATCGGACGCCTGCTCTGAAAGAGATTCGGGCGGATTTTGACCATATCTTTGAAGTGTCTCAAGAAATCACTGAAGATACCTTCCGCTTTACTTGGCACCAAAGCTTAATCAAGGAAATTATGCAATTGTTCGCACCGATGTTGTAATAGGTGTAGAAATACAGAAGAAAGAGTCAGAAGCTGAGAGATCTGACTCTTTTTCCATAGGACTATGTGGCAAGAGGCTGACATGGTCGGCAGAATTTGGTATACTAGAGAAGATAATGGGCTTTTTTCTAAAAGGAAAGAGCAGAGGAA
>NZ_JAJNSA010000203.1:0-1587 GCF_027497875.1 Streptococcus sp. SM3
GGAACAACAAGCAGCTGTGAAAGCTTCTGCAAATACTACCCTTCAAGCTCAAGTTCAGGCAGCAGCTCAAACACCTGCTGCAACACCAGCGGCAGCAGCTCAAACACCTGCAGCAGCAGCTCAACCTGCTGTTCAAACTCAAGCAGCGGCAGCACCAGTAGCAACTACTTCTCGTCCAACTTATAGTACATCTGCATCATCTTATCCAGTTGGTGAATGTACATGGGGTGCGAAGACATTGGCTCCATGGGCTGGCGATTACTGGGGCAACGGTGGTCAATGGGCTGCAAGTGCAGCGGCTGCTGGATTCCGTACAGGATCTCAACCACAAGTTGGTGCTATTGCATGTTGGAATGATGGTGGATATGGACACGTAGCAGTCGTTACAGCTGTTCAATCTACAACAAGTATCCAAGTTTCTGAATCTAACTATAACGGTATCCGTAGTATTGGAAATTACCGTGGTTGGTTTAACCCAACAACAGCTCAAGGTACTGTAACTTATATCTATCCAAACTAAGAATCACCATGAAGCAGGACAGTTGTTCTGCTTCTTTTTTTGAAATAGTGTCGGTAGAGCCGGATTTTGTATTTTCCATAAATTAATATTTGAATATTTGCTTAAAAAGAGATAAAATGTTTACAGGAGAAATTTGTGCTGACTGTACAATATGGTTTTTAGATTTTACTGGAGGAAATCATGTCATTTTCTGATTTAATGCTCTTTGCTTTGTCGTCAAATCAAGAATTGGCTCAACGTGTGTCTCGCGAAATGGGACTACCGCTTGGAAAGTCAACGGTTCGTCAATTTTCTGATGGAGAAATTCAGGTTAATATTGAAGAATCAATCCGTGGGAAAGATGTTTATATTTTGCAATCCACTAGCTCACCGGTTAATGATAATCTTATGGAAATTTTGATTATGGTAGATGCCTTGAAACGGGCTAGTGCGCAATCTATTAATGTGGTGATGCCGTATTACGGCTATGCTCGTCAAGACCGGAAAGCTCGGGCTCGGGAACCAATCACTTCTAAGTTGGTAGCTAATATGCTTGAGGTTGCTGGAGTTGATCGTCTGTTGACAATTGATTTGCACGCTGCTCAAATTCAAGGCTTCTTTGATATTCCTGTTGACCACTTGATGGGTGCGCCTTTGATCGCAGACTATTTCGAACGTCGCGGGATGATTGGAAAAGACTATGTTGTTGTCAGTCCAGACCATGGTGGTGTGACTCGTGCTCGGAAATTGGCTGAATTTTTGAAGACTCCGATTGCGATTATTGATAAACGCCGGAGTGTCGATAAGATGAATACGAGTGAAGTGATGAATATCATTGGAAGTGTTGAAGGTAAGACTTGTATTTTGATTGATGATATGATTGATACAGCTGGTACAATCTGTCATGCGGCGGATGCCCTTGCTGAAGCAGGAGCCGTAGAGGTTTATGCAAGCTGTACGCACCCAGTTTTATCAGGCCCAGCGATGGACAACATTCAAAAATCAGCCATTAAGAAGTTGGTGGTATTGGATACGATTTATCTATCGGAAGATCGCTTGATTGATAAAATTGAGCAAATTTCGATTGC
>NZ_JAJNSA010000204.1:0-1526 GCF_027497875.1 Streptococcus sp. SM3
GCCAGATTTGTAGAAGGCGTCTAAGACATCCAAACGGCGAACAGCCTTCACACGTTTTTGACCAGTTGCAGTCTTCAATTCTTCTTTCAAGACAGCAATTTCAGCTTCCAAATCCACTTGTTTCAAGAGGTCTTGGATCGCTTCTGCGCCCATCTTAGCTACAAAGGAACCTGGTCCGTATTCGCGCAAGCGTTCACGGTATTCACGTTCTGTCATGATGGATTTGTGCTCGAGTGGTGTATCTTTTGGATCGATCACCACGTAAGCTGCGAAGTAGATGACTTCTTCAAGGGCACGAGGGCTCATATCCAAGGTCAATCCCATACGAGAAGGGATGCCTTTGAAGTACCAGATGTGTGATACAGGCGCTTTCAACTCGATGTGCCCCATGCGTTCACGACGAACTTTCGCACGTGTTACTTCAACCCCACAGCGGTCACAAACGATTCCTTTGTAACGGATCCGTTTGTATTTCCCACACGCACATTCCCAGTCTTTTGTAGGTCCAAAGATGACTTCATCAAAGAGACCTTCACGTTCTGGTTTCAATGTACGGTAGTTGATTGTTTCAGGTTTCTTGACCTCTCCATAAGACCATGAACGGACCTTGCTTGGAGAAGCTAGGGTGATTTGCATACTTTTAAAACGATTTACATCAACCACTATTTCTTACCTTTCCTTGTTTTCATACTTGTTTCATTTGGATACAGCCCTAGGTGGGGGAAGAAAGGAAACTTTCTTGCCACCTCCTTGTGTCTGTATTTTGTTATCGAATCATCCTGTCAGAAGCATTCGTTTCTCACAAGACAATCATTTTTACTGATTATTTTTCTGATTCTTCAGCATCAAAGGCTGCTTTTGCTTCCTTGGCTGCTTTTTCACGTGCTTTTTCAAGGTCATCCACATGAATCACATCATCGTCTTCCCCTTCATCAAGGTCACGAAGTTCCACTTCTTGATCATCTTCGTCCAAGACACGCATGTCAAGACCAAGTGATTGCAATTCTTTGACAAGAACGCGGAAGGATTCTGGTACACCTGGTTTTGGAATTGGTTTACCTTTGGTAATCGCTTCATAGGCTTTCAAACGTCCGTTGACATCATCTGACTTGTAAGTCAAGATTTCTTGAAGGACATTTGATGCACCATAAGCCTCAAGGGCCCAGACTTCCATTTCCCCAAAACGTTGTCCACCAAACTGAGCTTTCCCTCCGAGTGGTTGTTGGGTAACCATTGAGTATGGTCCGACTGAACGGGCATGGAGTTTATCATCAACCATGTGGTGAAGCTTGATCATGTACATGACACCAACAGATACACGGTTATCAAACGGCTCACCTGTACGTCCATCGTAAAGAATGGTCTTAGCATCGCTATCCATACCAGCTTCTTTCACAGTATCCCAGAGGTCTTCTGAGCTTGCTCCATCAAAGACTGGTGTCGCGATGTGAATACCCAAGTTACGAGCTGCCATACCAAGGTGAAGTTCCATAACCTGACCGATATTCATACGTGATGGCACCCCA
>NZ_JAJNSA010000205.1:0-1444 GCF_027497875.1 Streptococcus sp. SM3
CAACCCAGCCCTTGATAACGGAATTAAGTTCTTTGGCGGCGATGGCTTCAAACTAGACGATGAAAAAGAAGCAGAAATTGAAGCCTTGCTAGATGCTGCGGAAGATACTCTTCCTCGTCCAAGTGCTGAAGGCTTGGGAACCTTGGTAGATTATCCAGAAGGCTTGCGTAAGTATGAAGGATATCTGGTTTCAACTGGAACTCCTCTTGAAGGAATGAAAGTGGCCTTGGACACAGCAAACGGTGCAGCGTCTACAAGTGCCCGTCAAATCTTTGCAGATCTTGGTGCTCAATTAACTGTTATCGGGGAAACACCAGATGGTCTTAACATCAACCTTAATGTTGGTTCAACTCACCCAGAAGCTCTTCAAGATGTGGTCAAAGAAAGCGGCTCAGCTATTGGTTTGGCCTTTGACGGAGATAGTGACCGTTTGATTGCTGTTGATGAAAATGGCGACATCGTTGATGGTGACAAGATTATGTACATCATCGGGAAATACCTTTCTGAAAAAGGACAATTGGCCCAAAATACAATCGTGACAACTGTTATGTCCAACCTTGGTTTCCACAAGGCCTTGGACCGTGAAGGCATTAACAAGGCAGTCACTGCAGTTGGCGACCGCTATGTTGTGGAAGAAATGAGAAAATCAGGCTACAACCTCGGTGGTGAACAGTCTGGTCACGTCATCTTGATGGACTACAATACAACGGGTGATGGTCAATTATCAGCTGTCCAATTGACAAAAATCATGAAGGAATCTGGTAAGAGCTTGTCAGAGTTGGCTGCAGAAGTAACTATCTATCCACAAAAATTAGTCAATATCCGAGTGGAAAATGCTATGAAGGAAAAGGCTATGGAAGTGCCAGCTATTAAGGCTATCATCGAGAAGATGGAAGAAGAAATGGCAGGGAATGGTCGTATTCTTGTTCGCCCAAGTGGAACAGAGCCCCTTTTGCGTGTTATGGCAGAAGCTCCTACAACAGAAGAAGTGGACTACTATGTTGATACTATCGCAGACGTAGTTCGAGCTGAAATCGGGATTGACTAAATCCTAGAAAACTAGATGAAAATAAAAAATTATGGTACAATAGCTTATAATATTGTAGCCAAGGGAGAAAGACATGAATCTTAAACGTGAACAAGAATTTGTTAGTCAGTATCATTTTGATGCGCGTAATTTTGAATGGGAAAATGAAAATGGAGCTCCTGAAACTAAGGTGGATGTGAACTTCCAATTACTCCAACATGACCAAGAAAATCAAGTGACTTCCTTGATTGTTGTCTTGAGTTTTATGATTGTATTTGATAAATTTGTCATCAGTGGAACCATTTCACAGGTGAATCATATCGATGGTCGTATTGTTAACGAACCAAGTGAATTGAACCAAGAAGAAGTGGAAACCTTGGCTCGTCCATGTTTGAACATGCTCAACCGTTTGACTTA
>NZ_JAJNSA010000028.1:0-27176 GCF_027497875.1 Streptococcus sp. SM3
CAATGATTTAGGGTTGACCACCACGCCGTTTCCGATGACAGAGATCTTTTCAGGGAAGAAGATACCAGAAGGAATCAAGTGCAACTTGAACTTTTTGCCGTCGATTACGATGGTGTGTCCGGCATTGTCCCCACCTTGATAGCGAGCAATGACTTCTGCATTGGCTGATAGGAAGTCTGTAATCTTCCCTTTTCCTTCATCACCCCATTGGGTTCCTACTACAACAACTGATGTCATAATTCTTTTTCATATACCATAGATAGTTCCCTATCTATGCCTTTCTTCAAACTAGGGGCAGGAGTCTCACCTGCAAGTTTGTCTTACACTCTATTATAAGCAATTTTTGATGTTTTTTCAAGATCCACTCAGCTATCGTTTATTTTTCTCCTTCCTTTTTAAACCAACTTCTCTATGAAACTCGTCTTTTACTTGGAAATTGCTTCTTTCTAGAAATAACGTTCGGAATTTTCTTTTCTTCTTGCCCTTCTTCTGAAACGGCTGATTTTCGGAATTCTCCTTGCCCCCACTTTGCTTGATTTGTGCTAAAATAGTAGGTATGGACAAAATTATTAAAACTATCTCAGAAAGCGGCGCTTTTCGTGCCTATGTACTAGACAGTACAGAAACTGTACGAACAGCCCAAGAAAAACATCATACACAAGCTAGCTCCACGGTCGCACTTGGCCGTACCCTCATTGCCAGTCAAATCTTGGCAGCAAACGAGAAAGGAGATACTAAAATTACGGTCAAAGTCCTTGGGACTAGCTCACTTGGAGCCATCATCACCGTGGCAGATACCAAGGGAAATGTTAAAGGCTACGTACAAAATCCTGGAGTGGATATCAAGAAGACGGCAACTGGTGAAGTCCTGGTGGGACCATTTGTCGGAAACGGAGAATTCCTGGTCATCACTGACTATGGTACGGGAAATCCTTATAACTCCATGACCCCTCTTGTCACCGGTGAAATCGGAGAAGACCTGGCCTTTTATCTGACGGAAAGCCAACAAACACCTTCTGCAGTTGGACTCAATGTCCTTTTGGATGACGAAGACAAGGTTAAAGTGGCGGGTGGCTTCTTGCTTCAAGTCTTGCCAAATGCCAAGGAAGAAGAAATCGCGCGCTTTGAAAAACGCATCCAAAAAATGCCTGCTATCTCCACACTTTTGGAATCTGAAGACCATATTGAAGCTCTTCTTGCCGCTATCTATGGAGATGAACCTTTCAAACGCCTCTCTGAAGAAGAACTTCGCTTCCAGTGCGACTGCAGCCGTGAGCGTTTCTTGAATGCTTTAGCAAGTCTGCCAGCTAGTGATCTAAAAGAGATGAAAGATGAAGATCACGGTGCAGAGATTACCTGCCAATTCTGCCAAACACACTACCACTTTGACGAAAATGACTTGGAGGAACTCATTCGTGACAAATCTTAATACGCCATTTATGATCGGGAATGTCGAAATCCCTAACCGTACCGTCCTAGCCCCAATGGCCGGAGTGACCAACTCAGCTTTCCGGACCATTGCCAAAGAACTGGGGGCAGGGCTCGTTGTGATGGAAATGGTCTCTGACAAGGGAATCCAATACAACAATGAAAAGACGCTTCACATGCTCCATATCGATGAAGGAGAAAATCCTGTATCGATCCAACTCTTTGGAAGTGACGAAGATAGCCTCGCACGCGCAGCTGAATTTATCCAAGAAAATACCAAGACTGATATCGTCGATATCAACATGGGTTGCCCGGTGAATAAAATCGTCAAGAACGAGGCTGGTGCCATGTGGCTCAAGGACCCAGACAAGATTTACTCCATCATCAATAAGGTTCAATCCGTCCTTGATATCCCCCTCACTGTAAAAATGCGGACGGGTTGGTCAGATCCTTCTCTAGCAGTTGAAAATGCGCTCGCTGCTGAAGCTGCAGGTGTCTCTGCCCTTGCCATGCATGGACGGACTCGGGAGCAAATGTATACGGGGCATGCGGATCTTGAGACCCTTCACAAGGTTGCACAAGCTCTGACCAAGATTCCATTTATCGCAAATGGAGATATCCGTACGGTTCAAGATGCCAAACAACGGATCGAAGAAGTCGGTGCCGATGCGGTCATGATTGGTCGCGCTGCTATGGGCAATCCTTATCTCTTCAACCAAATCAATCACTACTTTGAAACAGGGGAAATCCTGCCTGATTTGACATTTGAAGACAAGATGAAGATTGCTTACGAACACTTGAAACGCTTGATCGATCTCAAAGGTGAGCACATTGCCGTTCGTGAATTCCGTGGCCTCGCCCCTCACTACCTCCGTGGTACCTCAGGTGCAGCCAAACTCCGTGGAGCCATCTCCCAAGCTAGCACTCTGGCTGAGATTGAAGAACTCTTACAATTAAAAGCATAGAAATACAAAAAACAGGACCTCATGTGAGGTCCTGTACTATTTTTAAATAAGTTAAGCAATTCGGCAAAGAAATATAAATATGTTTTAATTTTTTGAGCGAATCAAAAAAATACCGAAACTTTCCGCTGTGAGAAAAGTGCCTGAAACACGATTGTTTCAGGCACTCGGGAGTTTTGAGACCTTAGGCTCAAAACTAAGTCATGGAACTTCTTCGAAGTTCGCTGACGTCCGTACTCACCTAAGGAAAGTTTCTAAGATGACTTTGTCATTAATCTAAAACAGGACCTCACACGGGGTCCTGTTTCTATAGATTGTCTGTTTGCAGGCCAAGTTGTTTGACCCTTGCGGTGTAGTAGGTCATGATCAAAAAGAGGTTGGCTGTGATCAGCCAGATGGCCCATTGGTGAATGAAATGCATGAGGATGGCTACGCTAATAGCTCCAGCAACAAAGCTTCCAACAACAATCCCGTAATTCATGGCCTGACGCCGATACTCGTCCAAATCTCCCTTTCCTCGAGTGATTCGGTACAAGGCCGTCAGCATCTTGCGGTAATTGCCGGAAGTCATAAAGATCACATAAGGGTGATTTTCAATGAGGCTCCCTGTAAAGGTCAACATCATCATCCCTGTTCCAAAAGCAATAAAGGGAACTTCTACAGGTGGCATGACAGACACCAAGGGAATCAGGAGTGTCACCACAAACAAAGGAATTAACATCTTGGTCCGCCAAAAGGCTGTCTTGCGATACTCTTTGATATGGAGGGCAACCAAAAAGCCGATCGAGAAAAATAAAATAGATGAAAAACGCATGATGGTATTTTCGACACGGGGATCGTGCCAATCAGCGATGAGAAGCAGGAGGTTCCCCGTTTGGGTCGCGACCAAACTCCGATAGTGCATGTGGCAAAAGACATCGAGGCCTCCTCCGATAAAACCAAGCAGAGCCCCCATCAGTCGTGTATTTTGTGGTAAAATTATTTTTTCTTCCATAGTCTTGTCTCTTTTGATTTCAATTATGATTATTATACCACTTTGCACACAAGTGGAGCAGGAAAAATCAGAAAAAGCCCTTGGCTACTACTAGTAACTAAGGGCTGGTAGAATAAACCCCGCTCGATCTACTGTTTCAGGCGATAGGTCTTGCGTGGTTTTTTCTTAGGTACTCGCTTGACACCCACTTCTTCCACGAATTCTCCGAATTTTACGAGGAAGTTATTGCTAACGATGGGACGTCCTGGATTGATCAAATTGACCAATTCGGTTGCTTCATAAACGGTGAAAGGCTCCTCTAACAGATAGAGGAAGGTTGGATTCCAGTCGAGACGCCCCTGAATCCGCTTGATCGATTCTTGAATGATTTGATAGTGGTCAAAGGCAAAATCAGAAGCAGCTAAGGGTTCTCCATCAAGCAAACACTGGGATTTTTTGAAATCGACATCGAGAAAAACGACTTCCTTGGCATCGTCACCTGCATGGGCTAACTCTACTGCTTCTGCTGGCAGATAGACCAGATGGGCGATGGTAATGACCCAGCCTCTGGGGTCCCGCTCAGGGGTGGAAACGGTCATGAGTTGTTCCACCTTATTCACTGGCAGATCGAGCCCAACTTCTTCTTTGACTTCTCGGATGCAGGCATGAGTCGCATCTTCATCCTTGTTCACAAAGCCACCCACCAAGGCGAGGCGGTGTTGATAAGGGTGGGCCTTGCGGCGAATGGCTAAGAGCTTGAGCTGTCCATCAACAAAACAGTAAGCTACCATGTCCGCTGTGACACTTGGAGTTTCATAAGTCGGCAGGTCTTGCTCCTTGTACCACTTGAGAAAGTCTGCTTCACTAGCGACCGTCTCAAAATACTCTTTCTCCGTCATTCCTGCTGGAATTGAGAGACTTGCCATCTAAGCCACCTCCTTCTTGAGGGCTTTGGTCCATTGGTACCAGCCCACTAAACTATTGAGCGTGTAAACCCAGTACATCCCTTGAATGTGAAGACTCTGATCCCACCAGAGATAGATACTAAAGACGTTGGTCGCAATCCAGAAGATCCATTGCTCCCGGTAAAGGCGGGTCATTAGGAGCTGGCCGACCCCGTTGGTCGCATCGGTGATACTATCGCGGAAAGGGCGAGCGCTATGGATGCTCTGATACGCAAAGCCCATACCGATCCAAATCACAGCACACAAGGCCAAGTAGCGCATCCACTCGATTAAGTTCAATTTCTTGGCTTCAAAGTGAGATTCTTCGACCTTACCTTGATCATTGATCCGATTAGAGAGCCAAACATAGAGACCGATCGGTTGCATGATGAAGAAATAAAGAGTTGTCAGAACTTCCCCGTAGAAGTTCTTATTGAGGGCTAAAACGAGGTAGATCGCTGAATTCACTGCTCCAAAAAGGTAGTTACTAGCACGCCCTTCTGCAACCAGGATGACGCAGACAATGCCTGTCCAAGAGGCAAACAGTCCCAGCCAATCATGCTGTCCTGTCCGATTGGTCCATTCTAAGAAGAAGGGAACGCTGGAAAGAAGGAGGAGATAGATCCATTGAAAGGCTGTGCGTCCTACAAAAAGGTCCTTCCACAGGAGTTTCATAATATTGACAAAGCCTTGCTTTTTCGCTTCTTGGTGAACATTTCTAAAGTCTTGGCTAAAAGTTGCGAATTTTTGAGATAGGTTTTTCATAAGCTGCTCCTTAGTCGGCTTGGTAGATGGCATCGATCACCTTCTTGGCTTCTTCGTAGTTGCCGAGGTAGTCTGATGCGAGGAAAGTGGTCGGAATGTTTCCTAGGTATTGCTGGCGCAATTGGTCCAGGTAATTTGAAAAGCTGGTGCGGATCTCTTCGTCAGCCATGCTCATGTCTCGGAAACCATCATTGACATAAGAGCCGATCGGCTGGACAAAGAGGATCAAATCCCATTTTTCTTTGGAGAGAATACTGACAAAGAGGTTGTCGAAGGTATCGGTCATGCTGGTATCCTGACCTTCGACTTCCATGTAGTAGTCGTAATAACCCTTGGTCACCAGGGAATTGGTATCGGCGATGACAAGGCCTCGATTGGCACTACTATCGATGAGCTTAGAGGTTTGATCATACTGTCCTAAGAGTAGGTAATAGTAATCTTTTGGCGTGAGCTCATCATCTCGAACATTGTTCTTGATCTGGTATTCACGGGCATACTCAAGACTAACAGGTGCATCGTAAAAGCGGGCTAAGTCCTTTGCAAGGGTCGTTTTCCCGTTGCTGGCGCTCCCCATAATCAAAACTTTTTTTGTGAACTGGCGACGGAAGGGCTGAGCGATGTATTTCCAGTATTTGCTTGGATTTTCCCGGATCATGGTAGCAGAGATCCCGAAGCGACGCTCTTCTAAATGAACTTCAAACCCTCTCGCTTCCAACTCTTCCTTGTAAGCTTTCTCCCCTACATAAAAGATCAACTCTTCTGTCTCTGTTTGATACTGGATGGTGTCTAGGACTGTTTGTAACCAAGGCTCCCAGCCCAAGGGATAACGAGGAAGTTCTGTCTCATCTAACTTATAGACTTGGGTCAACTCATCATTAGAGAAGGCTTCGCGGATATAACGGAAGCGTTTTTGTAAGGTCAACCCCACTTCTTCGCCACGATCCCCTTCGTAACCAGAAACGATGACACGAACGCGATCACACTGACGCTTGGCCCGCTGGATCAGGTCAATATGCCCTTGATGAAGAGGCGCAAAGGTTCCAAAAACCAGGGCAATTCTTTCTTTTTTCATATAAGCTCCTTTTTATAATTTTTTATAAATAGGTTTTCTTTATGTTTTTATTATAAACTATATTTTCTATCTGTCAATAGTTTTTTATAAAAAAATATATTTTTCTTCAAATCAACAAAAAAAGATCTGAAAAGAGAAGCTTATCCTTTCAGATCTTTCGAATTTTATTCACGAGTGAGGGAGTGGCTAACACCGTCTTTAAGAACCGTCACACTAGATACAGAGCCATCTTTTCCAACTACGATATCTAGAGTCGCCGCAGACCCATCGCCTGCTGAGAGATTAGCATGGTAATGACCATCATCCAAGGTATAGTTATAAGCGCTGATACCATAGGCTACGGGTTGGCCCCCAGGAAGTTGGATGGTCACTTGACCACCTTGGCCAATAGTGACTCCAGTGTCGCGTTTGTCAGACCAATTCCCAGCTGCTGCAGAGAAATCCCCTGCTGCCACAGAATAGACTCCCTTGTATTGGGCATTCTCCGTAGCAGAAGCTTGCTTCTTAGCATGGGCATGGCCGTCTTCTAGACTTGGCAATTTTGCTTTCGCTGGTGTTGCTGGAGTGGCTACTTCTTTTGTTTCTTTTGTTACGGGTGCTGCTGGTGTTGCTTCTTTAGCTGGAGCAGGTGTTTGACTAGCTGCAGCTTGGTTATTTTTGCTACCAACGGTATGACTTTCTTCTGATTTGCTATCAGAGGATGAAGAGGCAATCGGATCTTTACTAGTGATCACTTTTTTCTTAGAAGAAGAACTTGTTTGTTTAACCTGACTGGTCTTTGAACTACTTGCTTCTGAAGTTTTTTCTTCTTTATTCCCACCACAAGCTCCTAGGAAAAGACTAGCTGTAAGAGCTAGCGCTGCTAGGGAAATGATTTTTTTGTTTTTCATAACAGAACCTCTTTTGTAACATTTGTAATATTTTGTAACATTATTGTAACACTGTTATATGAGGGTGTCAATAGTTTCTCAAATATTTTTCTAATTTGAAAGAAGTTTTAGGTAAATTCCTAAGGCATAGTAGAAAAAAGCCGGACAAACTAGCCGACTAGAGCACGTAGACAAACTGTTCTTTTATACAAATATAATACCTCCTATAAAGATAAAAAAATTTAATTCGTTAGGGGTACTCAATGATCTACTGAAACTTTCCGCTGTGAGAAAAGTGCTAGAAACACTATTGTTTCTAGCACTCGGGAGTTTTGGAACCTTAGGTCCAAAACTAAGTCATGGAACTTCTTCGAAGTTCGCTGACGTCCGTACTCACCTAAGGAAAGTTTCTAAGATAACTTTATCTTTAATCTGAAGCCGGACATACTGTCCAGCTTCTCATTATTTATACACTTCTTGATAGAATTCGATCTTGTCTCCTTTTTTAACGGTGGTTTCAGCAGCTCCTTTTGGAGCCATCTCGCCATTGATCTTGTACATCCAGTAAAGACCTTTGGATTCGTCTTGGCTGTGACCGTCAATCGAGGTGATCATGCCATTTTTTTCTTCAATCTTGTAGTTGGCTTTGAGCACTTTCATGAGGTTGCTCTCTTCTGCTACTTTCAAGGTTTTCGATTGCGCTTTTTGACCTTCTGGCGTCACGCTAATCGTAATCGAAATTTCGTTTTTCTTGGCAACTTCTGTGCTAGAAGCTGTTGGTTGATGGTTTGTGCTATGAGACGAAGCGCAACTCGCTAAAAGAAGAGTTGCAAGTAAGGTCATTAAGCTAGAAATGGTTTTTTTCAACATAAAATCTCCTAAAGATTTGATAAATAATGGGATAGAAAATGATCGTCGACAGAGCATGGGCAAGGTTAAAACTAAAACCATTGACCAAAGCATAGGTCCACCAAGGAATATGGTATATCAAGGCATAAACACTATCGATCAAGACCCCATAAGCAAAGGACAGTAGGCCCACAAAAAGGATCTGAAGGACAAAGGGCAACCACTTGTAACTGATGCGCCAAATGAGCATCAAACAGCCAAAGGCGACAATCTGAAAGAACACAATCAAGCTCATCCCCAGGAAAAAGGCAGAGACAAACATGGTGATCATCATCACAAGAAAAGCAAAGCTATACCCTTCAAATATCACCAAGAGAAAAAAGACAGCAGAAATAGGTTGGACATTTGGGAAAGGGGCAAAAGCCTGACGTAGAGCGACACAAAGGGCCGCCAAAAGCGAAATACGGGTTAATCGCTGAAGCGTCATGACGTCCTCCTAGACAATCTCGAACTTGATCGTTCCAGCTGTCGTTCCAACCTTGATCGTTTGCCCTTCTTGGGCTTGACCTTTCAGCAATAGCTCTGCTAGTTGATCTTCCACTTCGGTCTGCAAGACACGACGCAGTGGGCGAGCTCCCATTTCTGGATCGTAGCCTTTGGTTGCTAGCAACTTGAGCGCTGAAGGCTGGAATTTGAGGGTCATGCCTTGTTCGGCCAAGGTCGCGATGAGCGGTTTGACCATGACTTTCACCACCTGCTGCATGTCCTCGCTGGATAGGCTATGGAAGACCACCTTTTCATCAATCCGGTTGATAAACTCTGGACGATAGGTCTTCTTCAACTCTTCAAACATGCGTTTTTCCATATTGGCTTGGTCAAAGCGGATATCTTTGGCACCAAAGCCAACTGTCTTATCATCCCGAAGGGCTGTTGCTCCCAGGTTTGAGGTCATGATGATAATGGTATTGGAGAAGTCGATCTTCCGGCCTTTGCTATCGGTTAAGACTCCGTCATCCAAGACTTGCAAAAGGACATTGAAAATATCTGGGTGGGCTTTTTCCACCTCATCAAATAAGAGAACTGAATACGGTTTGTTGCGGACTTTTTCTGTCAACTCGCCTCCTTCTTCGTAGCCCACATAGCCTGGAGGGGCTCCGTTGAGGCGACTGGCCGCGAATTTTTCCATGTACTCACTCATATCAAAACGGATGAGGGCCGATTCATCATCAAACAGAACTTCCGCCAAAGCTTTGGCTAACTCTGTTTTTCCGACACCGGTAGGTCCTAAGAACATGAAAGAACCGATCGGACGTTTATTGCTACGGATACCTGATTGATTGCGTCGAATAGCCCGACTGATACTCGAAACGGCTTGGTCTTGACCAATCACGCGCTTGTGCAATTCTGTTTCTAAGTTGAGGTACTTCTTGGCATCGGTTTGAGTCAGTTTTTGAGTTGGAATACCCGATAATTGGCTCAAGGTCACCAAGACATCTTGGTCAGTGACTTCTTTTTTGTAGACAACGGGAGCGGCCTCTACTTCTAAGAGCTGGGCTGCTTTCTTCCACCTGCCATCCATCAAAGCCCGATCCAAGGCGGTCAACTCTTCCTTTACATGACCGTTGGAATCGCGGTTTTGTACAGTAGCTGCCGCTTCATCCAAGAGATCAATGGCCGAATCTGGCAATTGACGGCTGGTCAAATAGCGGTGGGCATATTTGACAGCTGTTTCGATCGCTTCATCGGTAATGGTCACATGATGGTGGTCCTGGTAGGTTTCTTTCAAGCCTTGGAGAATTTGGATGCTATCTGCAACACTTGGCTCTTCAATGGTGACTTTCGCAAAACGCCGAGAGAGGGCCGCGTCTTTTTCGATATGCTTTTGGTACTCATCTTGGGTCGTTGCCCCAACTGTACGCAAGGTTCCCCGTGCTAGAGCTGGTTTTAAAATATTGGCTGCGTCTAAGGTCGAATCAATGCCGGATCCAGACCCCATAATGGTATGCAGTTCATCAATAAAGAGAATCACGTGACCGTCTTCTTCGATGTCCTGGATGATATTGTTCATCCGTTCTTCGAAGTCCCCACGGAAGCGCGTCCCTGCAACGACATTCATGAGATCCAATTCAAGGACACGCATTTGCGCGATTTCAGCTGGAACATGGCCACTAGCGACCCGCTGGGCCAGGCCTAAGGCAAGAGCTGTCTTTCCGACCCCTGCTTCTCCCACCAATACAGGATTGTTCTTCGTCTTGCGGCTGAGGATTTGGATCATGCGTGAAATCTCTGCATCCCGACCAATCACAGGCTCAAGCTGGCCTGCCCGCGCCATTTCTGTCAAATCACGGGTATAGTCTTCAAGACCTCCACTTGTACTTGGGGGCATGCCCATCATATTCCCCATGGTTTGGCGGTTAGGGTTTTGAGCCCGATAAAGACTCCGGATAGCTTTAATATCATTTTTGTCCCAGCCTGCCTTGTCTTCTAGATTCTTTCGAAGGGAAGCAACGGGAACACCCTTGTCTTGCTCTGTAAAGGCAAAGCCGGCAAACTCCATGACTTGGCTAGCCAAGGTCCCACGGTCCGCTAGAAGAGAGAGGAGCACATGCTCTGTTCCCAAGGTCTTGGCATGAAGGACCTGGGCAATCTCCTTTGCGTGCTTCATCATCGCTTCCATCCGATAAGAAAATGGGAAGATTTCATACCGATTGTCGCTTTGAAAAGCCTGGCCTGTAATATGCTCCGCTGCATCCTGAAATTCGTCAATCTGCATAGGATAATCGTTGAGTACAGAACCTGCCACGCTATAGGGATTATTAGCCATGGCCGTCAAAAGATGCCAAGTGTCTAAGGTATTCCCTTGATAGTGGCCTGCTAGTATTTGGGCCGCTTCTATACTTTCTAACAGTGCTGTTGAATAGTTCATCTAGTCGGTATTTCCTTTTCTATCTACTTGTTGAATGATTTTTTTCAGCATATTTGCTCGTATGATGAGAGCATCTCGACCTAGAACCTCATCGGAGGTCGTCGCAAAGAACAGCTGAGTCTCACGTTTTGTCAATAATTTTTCTTCATGGAGCATCTGGAGGATATCCTGGAAGACCTGCTGGCTGATGGTCTCTCCAATATTGGCTGCCAAGTCTTGGAGCATCTGATGGTGATCTGAAAACTGGACCTTGCCAATACGGATATAACCGCCACCACCGCGTTTACTTTCTACAATATAGCCTCGACTCTCGGTAAAGCGGGTCTTAATGACATAGTTAATCTGACTGGGTACGACCTGAAAGACATCTGCCAACTCACTTCTTTTGAGCTCTGCCATGCCAGCTTGAGCCAGCAAGGCCTTGATATAAGCTTCAATGCTATCAGATGTGTTCTTATTTGCCATGATGCTCCTTTCTGACTTGTTTTCTTCTAGATAGATGCTCTACTCTTTAGCGCATAAAGATGCCCTTGGAGTGTTTGTTTTGATCATTGACCTTATTTGACTATTATACAATTTTTATGGCTGTAAATAAAGCAAAGACTCTATGGAAATAGGAATCTCTTAATAAGACAAAATAAAAGAGGCTAGTGAGAACTAACCTCTTATGAGAAGAATCAACTACTCTTTGCGACGAGCGAATTTCTCACCACATTCACAAAACCTTTCTTTGAATATCGGTTTAAGCTTCTTTCCATTTCGACTGTTGAACTACTTCCTCCATCACTTGGACTGTCAGCTCTGGAATAAAGCCGACCAGACTTCCTTGATCCGGATGCAACAATTTGACCTTAAAGTCATAGACATCTGTCGCCTTGCCTGAAAAATCAAGGGTTGGGACTTGGACTGTTTTTTCTGTCTCTCCATCTGCAAACTCAAGAGTGACGTTGGTATCTTTGTAGACCTTGCCATGAACCCCTGTTCCTGGTTCTGTGATTAATTTAAGACTAGTGCTTCCTTTAGAGCCACCTTTTCTCTTGACGACGACTTGCGCTGGGTCGCCTTTCTTAACAGCTAGAGTTGGCTGAGCAAACTCAAAGAGACCCTTTTCTTGGTTATTGAGGGCATAAATTCCTTCCGTTGCGATCGCATCTCCCTTGCTATTGACTAATGTCAAGGTGTGGGCTCCTGCTTTCAAATCCGGTGTTTCATAAACCTTTTGGCTGCGTTTGCGGCTTGGGCTTTGGGTATTGACCGTCGCTAGCTTTTGGCCATCGACATAGACATCCATTTCCCCATGACCAGGGTCTACGGTTGCGACCACATAGGCCTTGGTCCCTTCGAACTGATAGGTCACCGAAGCTCCCTTTTCCTTGGTCCACATAGAGGTGCCTCGAACGCCTTCTCCCTCTTCATTCCATTGGCTATTGGCACGGTCAGCAGTCCGGTCTAAATGATAGGTCAAACCAAGCGGATAGCCATCCGTTTCTTCAATGCTAGCTGGCGTCTTATAGACAGAGACGCCATTCAAGATTGGAGTGGCTTGGGCATCGGTGATGGACACCCGGAGGTAGCGGCTATCAACTGGTTGCCCTTTGATCAAACGGCGGTATCCAACGGTTGACCCAGCCCCAAAAGGAACCCATTGCCCATTCACCGCTACATCGATGGTGAAACCGGAAATCCGTTGGCCTTTCTCGATGGTTTCTTTGAGCTCTACCACATCAAAATATTGCTCTTTTCCAAGATCGAGGACAAAAGATCCGGTCTTGGCATCATCGGCAGGTGCCCAACTGGTCTTCTCATCTCCATCCGTCAAATGGCTGGCTGAGTAATGAGCATTGCGCCGTGTCGAGTCAGCTTCTACCAAAGCGCCCGCCGCATAGTCCACGCTGTAGAGTTGGTCTAAGGTCTGACGGAATTCTTTCAAACGCGCCACATCCGCATCCGCAAATTTTCCGTCTTGGTTCGGTGGAATATTGAGCAAGAGTGGAGTTCCACGGCCAACCGATTTGAAGTAAATGTCCATCAATTCGCGCAAGGACTTAGGCTCTTGATTGTCATGGTAGAACCAGCCGGAGCGAATGGAAACATCGGCTTCTCCCACTGAGTATTGCTTCCCTTCTGGATCCCCGTGATTGAGGTAACTGTTGGATGGATTGTTGCGAATCTTATCCGGATTGACCTTATGCCAAACTGGATCTCCGGCAATCCCCTTTTCATTTCCGATCCAACGAACATTGGTCGGCTCAGCTGAGAAGATGGCAATATCCCCTTGGGCCTTGCGGATGGCATCAAACCACTTATCGAAGGTATAGGTGACTTTTTGAGCCCCATCGCCACGCGCTCCATCCATCCAGACTTCCACGAACTTGCCCTTGTTTCCATATTTTGGATCTTCAAGGATTTCTTTGAGCTGGTTGAGATAGTATTCGTTATATTGGTCCTCTGTATCCACATGGTAGAGCGGGCTGTGAGCATCCCAAGGGGAGAGGTAGACCCCCATATCCATGTCACACTTGCTAGCAGAAGCTGAAACTTCAGCTAGGACATCGCCTTTTCCTTCCTTCCAACCACTTTTGGCAATGGTATGGTCGGTGTATTTAGAAGGGTACAAGAGGAAGCCATCGTGGTGCTTGACGACCATGATGGTCCGTTTGAAGCCCGCCTCTTTCAGGGTTTTGATCCACTGATCGGTATCCAGATGCTCTGGATAGAAATCATAAGGATCTTCTTGCCCATCTCCCCACTCCCGATCGTAGTAGGTATTCATCCCAAAATGGATGAAGGCTGCTAGTTCTTCGCGGTGGTATTGCATTTGGGCCTTGCTTGGAAGCGGACCATAGTCTGCAATCTCAGGCTCCTCATCTAGAGAGGTAGCTGGTTGGGTGGCTTCTGTCCCTTGGCTAACTGTGCGGTTTTCTTTCTCACTCGTTGCAACTGAGGAATGCCCTGATTCTTCTTGGTGCTCGTTCACAGTTGTTTCCTCCTATCTTTGCTTTTTAACATATCTCATTTTGATCGCCGGTGACTCTCACTATTTTGAGCTTGCTCATATTTAGTTATTTGAACAAAAAGCCCAAAGATAAGCTAGTGATTGTCTTTATCTTCAAGTATCCTAGACTGTTTCAACTGTTCGGCATCATTGATTAAGTGTAGGCGGTATTCTTGTAAGATGGTGCCATCTTCTGCTTTGTGGATGACGCGGATTGGATCACCTTCATGGACGCTTGGCACAACCGTTGCAAGACCGTGATGGCTAGCTGTTGCTTCCACTTGTGGATAAGCCCGATCACGCGCATCGATGTAGTAATCTGTCACACTTGGGTTGACACCTGGCAAGATATCGCCATTAACACGAATGGTCAGCTGACTCTTTTCTTCTGCTGCAACCTTATTGGCAAAGATCTGAATCTCTGAAATAGAGCTTCCACGTTTACCTTCTGGTGTCTTCATACGGATCCGAACGGCATAGGTGTCGACTTTATCAAAACTGAAATGATTCATCTTACCAGCTGCTACTCGTTCTTCAACGGTTAGGTTGCTGACTTCTTTCCAGTTAGCTGGGTTGTTAAATGGATGGTCTGTTTCGTCTTTGACCCGATTTGGATTGCTTGGTACTGCTGGGATTTGTTCCCCTGTATAGTACTCAATCACATACTCACTTGGAGCCCCAACGCCGTGGTCTTCGTGGAAACCAACATGGAGGTTGTCCACTGCTCGCTTGGTCAAGATACCAGAGTCCCCAAACAAGATCCCGACAGAATCTTCCGCATTGTCACGGCCCCAGTTGGTCCAACGGTTAGCTGGAGCATCGGTAAAGGAGATGACCTTATCATTGACCTTAGCAACTGGATCTGCATCGTTAGAGTCGCTTGCAAAAGCGAGTGGCAAGACTGATCCTGTCCATTGTTCTGCTACGTTGGCTCCCTTGACTGTGTTTGCGGAAACACGAATATGAAGACGCGTTGGAAGATCCGTTCCTTCTACTCGACCGGAGAGGACAACTTCTCCTTCTTGGGCCAAGAGTTGCGGATCGACCGCATCCCATACTATCTTGGCAGCATAGGTCTTGCCATTGGAATGATAAGTCCGCACGCTTTCTGGAAGTGCTGGTTTTTCTCCGACTGGAGTGGTGGTGCTGACTTCTTCTACAGCGATAATGCCTTCAACGGTGACTTGAGCTTGGGCTTCTTTTTCCACACCTTCTACATGACCGGTGACTGTAAAGCTATGGTAATTCTTGACTTGATCTGCTGTCACAGCATCCCAGATCACGCGTTTTTCTTTCGGGAATCCCTTGTCATACTCGACCAAAACTGTCTCTGGAAGAGCTGGCAACACGTTTTGATCGGTACTGATTCGTACAGGACGCACCTTCACAACAGTCTTTTCTTCAGGATTTGGTGTGATGGTAAAGCTTACTTCTCCTGTTTGTCCTTGGAAGTTGGCTTCTAAATGAACCAATCCTGCTTCCCGCAGTTCCAAACCTTTCTTGCTTGCAACCGCTTTTCCTTGACTACCAGCTGTTGTTTTGATATCGATTTGATCTGCTTTCAGACTTGCTAGACTGCCATCTTGGTAATGGGCAATGACTTCAAGTGGTATCGTTTGGTCTTCCTTGAGTTCCTGTCCTTCTGGCAGACGCAATTCTAAACGCTCAATCTGTGGACTTTCTTCCTGGAATTGGACCACATAGGTCTGTACAACTCCCGTATTCTTAGCAGTAACATAGATTTGAGCCTTCAAACCATTTTCTCGATTGGCTTGTAGGACCGTCATTTGAGCATTTTCTGCACTTGCTGTGACTTGACCTGGCTCTTGACCATAAGTTAGCGAACGGAAAATGGTATGGTTACCACTGCCAAATTTTGGAAGAGCTACTCCATCTAGCTGAACCGTTGGTTTCTTAGCCTTGGCTACATCTCCTCCTGCAACCACTAGTGTTGCTTGAACCGTTTCCCCATTGCCTAGGAGTCCTGTCGCTTTCAAGCGTGCTCCTGGTGTGGACAACTGATCTTCTTGACCAGCTTCCAAGGTCCATTGATCAACTTCATCGCTAACTGTTCGGCCATCTGTGAAGACCAATTGCACAGTCTTATCCACTGTCGCTAGGTCTGCTCCCTGCGGGATTTGTTTGATAACTGGAAGGACTTGTTCCACGCCGATCACATCAACCAGAGCTTCGACCGTGCGTCCTTGAACATGACCTGTCACACGAACTTGGCCTGCACGACTATAGTCTGCTTTGTCCCACTCAATGGCTTCTTCTTGGGCCTTGCCATCGCTATAGACCACATTGACCTTACTTGGTAAAGCTGGCTCTTCTCCCAGATAAGCGCTTTGTTGAACGGGTTCCACACCCAATACGGTGCGTTCCGCTTGGTCCTTCTTACCTGTAAAGAGGCTGACTTGGTCTGATTGCAAGCGGTCTGAGTCTGCATACAGAGTAAAGGCACCCGCCTGCTCAGTTGATTTGACAATGACCGCCCCTTTGCCGTTAAAGGCTTTGCGTTGCCATGAGCCATCTGCCTGTGCTTTGTAGCGCTCACGGCTGGCTTGTTCTCCGTTGTCGACACCGACAATTTGGCCCTGTCCATGCAAATGGAAATGCACCACATTATTGGCAGTTGGCACGACACGGCCTGCTTCATCGACAATTTCATAGGTAATATAGGTCAAATCCTTACCGTCTGCTGCAATCGCATGTTCTTCTTTCAACAAGCGAACACCTGCAGCCTTGCCGGCTGTTTCGACTTGATCTTTCGCAATCACGTCGCCTGCTTCGTTGCGGGCAATGGCTTCCACCTTACCTGGCACATAAGGAACCAACCACTCTAGATAGAGTTCATCCGGATTTGCCCCTTCTTGGTAAGTCCGGCCATCAGCTGTGGTCTTCTTGGTAAAGGTCTTCACTCCTTGTGATTCCCCATTGACAATCAATTCCACACTGTTGGCATTGGAGAAGGTCCGAACAGGAATCCGACCTTCTTCATCCATGACACGATTGGCCAATTCTGGGTTGTCCCAGTTCCAATGCGGCAAGAGATGCACCATCGGATGCTTTTCAGCCGATACCCATTGACTTTGGTAGAGGTAAAAATCATTCTTTGGAAGACCTGCCGTATCGACAATACCGAAGTAAGAACTTTTCACAGGTGTGGCATTTTGGTTGTGCCATGGTGTTGGCTCACCGATATAGTCTGTACCTGTCCAGATAAATTGCCCTGCATAGCCGGCATGATCGCGGTCAAAGATCCAAGAGGCTGTCGCTGTCCGCCCCCAACCAACCCGGTCATTACCGTAGTCTGATTGTTCATAGTGGCGGTCTTCTTGGTTGCTACCGACCCATTCTCTTTCAGGGTGATAGTATGAGCCCCGTGTCCGCGTCGCAGAAGAGGTTTCAGAACCATAAATGAGCCAGTTTGGGTGTTTCGCTCGTAGGCTTTCATAGTTGGCCTCTGAATAGTTAAATCCAACTGCATCGAGCTCTGCCGCTACCTTTTCATGCCCTCCTGATCCATCACCAAAGCGGAATTTATCAGCTCCCATGGTGACATAGCGAGTTGCATCCACGTCCTTGATGGTCTTGACCAAGCGACGAACGGTTGCGACAGATTTGTCTGAACCATCTGCTTCACCGACTTCGTTACCGATTGACCACATGACAATGGCTGGATTGTTCTTGTCCCGCTCTACCATGGTCCGTAGATCGTAATCGGACCAAGTATCCCCCTTACGAGCTTCTGGGTGAGTGGCATCCTTTTCAAAGAAACGACCGTAATCGTATTGCTTCTTGCCACCATACCAGGTATCAAAAGCTTCTTCTTGGACCATCAAGCCCAACTCAGCCGCAATCTTTAAGGTTTGTTCACTCGCTGGGTTGTGGGTCGTCCGAATCGCATTGACTCCCATGTCCTTCATCTGTTTGAGACGGCGGTATTCAGCCTTGTAATTTTCCTCAGCTCCAAGAGCCCCGTGGTCATGGTGAAGAGATACCCCGTGGAATTTCGTCGCCACCCCATTGAGGAAGAAGCCACCTTCTGGCGTCCAGTTCAGATAGCGATAGCCAAAGCGTTCCTTTTGCACATCGACCAACTGCGAATTCCGATAAACCCGCGTATACAAGGTATAGAGAGCTGGATGATCCGTTTTCACATCCCAGAGGGTTGGTTTTTCAACATGCAAGGTTTGAGATAGGTTGATCGCTTGACCTGCTAGAATAGCTTGTTCTTCAGTGCGCGTTTTTTCGCTCACCACTTGGCCATTTTGATCGACAATTTCATATTCCGCATAAATACTATGGGCTTGATCATCCTGGTTGACAATGCGGCTCTTCACCACCGTATCTACTGCCCCATTTTGCTGTTTTTCCAACTGAGGGGTCGTAATCGTAGTCCCATACTGCGCTAAATGAACCTTGTCCGTTACACTCAGCTTAACATCCCGGTAAATCCCACTACCAGAATACCAACGGCTACTTGGTTGTTGATTGACCACATGAACGGCGATGGTATTCTCGCTTCCATCCACATTCAAATAAGGAGTAATATCATAAGAAAAGGCATTGTAGCCATTTGGATAATGACCGACGAATTGTCCGTTTACATAGACTTTGGAATCCATATAAACCCCGCCAAATTCCAAGCGGACCTTCTTATCTAGATCTTTGTCGTCCAAACGGAAGGTCTTACGATACCAAGCATCCCCACCGTTTAATTGCCCCCCTTCATTTTGAGCAGGAGAGTTGTGATCGAAATCAAAGAAAATAGACCAGTCATGAGGAAGATCTAATTTTTTCCAATCCTTGACATCCACTTGACGCCCTTCTGCACCAGGAGCTGCATTTAATTTAAAATACCAATCTTTATTAAAATCACGTTCTCGATCTTGCACAATATCCTCCGCTACACGATTTTGATCTGGAGCAGCTGTTGCTTCCGTTCCTGTAGCACGCTCAGATGAAGTAGAAACAGGCTGGCCTTCGCCTTGAGGCGCTGGCTTTTCCTCAGCTCTGGTAGGGGTGATGATAGCTGGAGCTTCTGAAACCCTTGCACCAGCTCCAGGAACTTCCGCTTCTGAATTTTCCGTCACAACACTTGGTGTCTCCATCGAAGTCGGCTCACTTTCGAGGGCTGGCTTTTCTTCCGCATGAACCCTTGAAAGACCCAAGGCAGAAATCCCAATCACAACAGAACAAGCTCCAACAGAGAGCTTACGAATACTAAAAACAGGACGCTTTTCAAAAAAAGACTTTCCCATAAAAACCTCCTCTTAGGATTAACTATTCAATTTGTAAGCGCTTTCTTATACCTGCGAACGCTTACTGAAAATCACATATTAACTATACCAAAAAAAGAGGAGCGATAGGCCTCGATTTCGCTCCAACTATAGTTAGATTAAGAATTCCTTTAATTAGTACAAACAAGCTTTATTTGTTACCTACCCGTAATAAAAATATGATAAAATGATTCAACTAATATAAAAAAATGAGGTTTACCTATGAGTGAAAAAATAGAATATAAAAAAGAAAAAATTTCTTATTCCTATTCTATCGTTCCTATAATCGTGATGATTTTAATTTTTCTATTTCAAGCAATCCAATCAGGTTCTCAAGTAAAATCAACTCCCCAAGGGACCTTCTCTAGTTCAAGGCAAGAACTTCACTACTCTTCAACCCAGAATCAAATCACGTCCGCAAGGAATACCGAAGCCTCTCAGCTTTCAAGTTCAAGAAATAATGATGATTTTCTTTTTCTTTTTCTTGTATTCACCGGATTTTCTATCGCTTCCTTCTTACTTATCGCCTGCTACAATGGGATGACAGCAATTGAGCCTCCCCTCCTCACTATCACTGATGATGCTATCTATACTATTGGAAATGCATATCGAAACCAGTTACAGATGAAATATAGCGACATCCATAAAATAGAATACAAAATAAAGACTAGCTCCGCTAACGATGTTACTTATACAGATCGCTTTCTTTATTTTTATGATAAGAAGGACAAACTACTCGACAAGGTGAATTTTTCAAATGCAGAAGGAGCCGATTTTAATACAATACAAAAGCAAATTAAAGAACGCGCACCTCACATCGAATGGATTTATCCTTCCTAAATAAATTTCTACTAATTTTTCCCACTAGAAAAAACACCAAAAAAATAGAAGCCAATGGCTTCTATTTTTTTTATGATCTTATAATCCTGGTTCTTGACCAAGTTCAGCTGCCACCATCCAAATGTTCTTTTCAAGTTCTGCTTTAGCCCCAACAAAGATATCGTTGGTTACATCGTCGCCTTCAGCGTCGGTAACATCCAAAGCTTTTTGGTAAAGGCCGTCAAGGTAATGGAAGATTTCAAGAACACGTGTCAAGCTTTCTTCTACATTTTTCGTAAATGTTCCACGGCGTTCTTCAATATTGCTGTGTTCCAAAAATTCAGTCATGCTAGAATATGGCGCGCCACCAAGAGTGATCAAGCGTTCGCTCACTTCATCCAAGGTTGCATCCAAGCTGTCCATGTATTCGTCCATCTTTGGATGCCAAACCATAAAGCCACGTCCACGCATATACCAGTGTACTTGGTGAAGGGCAATGTGAGCGACGTAGAGATCTGCTACGACTTGGTTCAAGAGGGCTTTTGTTTCTGGAAGAGTTTCTTTATTAGAAGGTGCAAAAGTTGCTACATCAGTAGCTGCTTCATGTTTCATAGTTGTCATATCGTTTCTCCTTTTTTATAATGATTCTAATTAACTATGTCTCTATTATATGCTTCCTCCACCAGAAAGTCAAGATAAAAGATTTAAAAAGTTCATTCCAAAGCTGGAATAGTTGTCAATTGAAGGAAGATACGATAGAATGAAGAAGACTAATCGAAAGGCTTGACTAATGAAATATATCTTTACCTTCCTGATCTCCATGGTTCCCCTTGTTGAATTGCGCGGGGCCATCCCTTTTGCCATTGCAAATGGTATTCCCTTATGGACAGCGCTCCTGATCGGAGTGATCGGAAATCTTCTCCCTGTCCCTCTGATCTTCTTCTTCGCCCGCCATATCCTCACTTGGGGGGCAAAAAAACCGATCATCGGAGGCTTTTTTAGCTGGTGTCTCAATAAGGGCCATAGAGGCGGACAGAAATTAGAAAAAGCTGCAGGAGACAAGGGAATCTTCTGGGCCTTATTGCTCTTTGTGGGAATCCCTCTTCCGGGAACTGGTGCCTGGACCGGAGCTCTTGCGGCCTCCATCCTTGACTGGGACTTCAAACGCAGTAGCCTCGCAGTCATGCTCGGAGTGATACTAGCCGGCCTCATCATGGGAACCCTGTCTCTGCTTCTAGGAATCGATACCTTCGCACATTAAGCAAAAGACTGAAGCATCGGCTTCAGTTTTTACTCACAAAAAAGAGGCTTCCTTCGAAACCTCTTATTTTTTTATTCTTAGTTGTTAAGAGCTGCTGCCATTGTAGCTGCAACTTCTGCTTCAAAGTCATTTGAAGCTTTTTCAATACCTTCACCAACTTCAAAACGAACGAATTCGATAACTGAAGCATTTACTGATTCAAGGTAAGCTTCAACTGTCTTGCTGTCATCCATGATGTAGACTTGTGCAAGAAGAGTGTAGGCTTGGTCAACTTTTGTGTTGTCCAAGAAGAAGCGATCCATTTTACCTGGGATGATTTTATCCCAGATTTTTTCTGGTTTACCTTCAGCTGCCAATTCAGCTTTGATATCTTCTTCAGCTTGAGCAACCACTTCGTCAGTCAATTGAGCTTTAGAACCGAATTTCAAGTGTGGAAGAGCTGGTTTACCAACCATTGCACGGCTTTCGTTATCTTGGTCGATGACGTGGTTCAATTGTGCCAATTCATCTTTCACGAATTGCTCATCCAATTCTTTGTATGAAAGAACAGTTGGTTTCATTGCAGCGATGTGCATTGAGATTTGTTTAGCAAGTGCTTCGTCTCCACCTTCGATCACAGAGATAACACCGATACGTCCACCGTTGTGTTGGTAAGCACCGAAGTGTTGTGCATCTGTTTTTTCAAGCAAAGCAAAACGACGGAATGAAATCTTTTCACCGATTGTAGCTGTTGCAGATACGTATGCAGCTTCAAGAGTTTCACCTGAAGGCATTGTCAAAGCAAGAGCTTCTTCGTTGTTAGCTGGTTTACCTTCAGCGATGACTTTTGCTGTTGCGTTTACCAATTCAACGAATTGAGCGTTTTTCGCAACGAAGTCAGTTTCAGCGTTTACTTCAACTACTGCTGCAACGTTACCATTGACATAAACACCAGTCAAACCTTCAGCGGCAACACGGTCAGCTTTCTTAGCTGCTTTAGCCATACCTTTTTCGCGAAGCAATTCGATCGCTTTTTCGATATCACCTTCAACTTCAACCAATGCCTTTTTAGCGTCCATGACACCGGCACCAGATTTTTCACGCAATTCTTTTACAAGCTTAGCTGTAATTTCTGCCATTTTTGTTCTCCTATATTTTTTTAATAAAAGAAGAGGGTCGGGCTGAGCCCTGCCCTCTTAGGTTCGTTACTTATTGAATGAAATTAAGCGTTGTCGCCTTCTACAACTTCAACGATTTCTTCGATTGAATCAGCTTGACCTTCAGTAGCTGCCAATTCAGCTTCTACTGTAGCAACACTGTCTTCACCTTGACGTCCTTCGATAACAGCGTCAGCCATTTTCGCAGTGATCAATTTAACAGCGCGGATAGCGTCATCGTTCGCTGGGATGATAACATCGATATCATCTGGGTCAGTGTTTGTGTCGACCATCGCTACAACTGGGATACCCAATTTCTTAGCTTCTTTAACAGCGATTTGTTCTTTATGTGGATCCACAACGTACATTACGTCTGGGATACGAGGCATGTCTTCGATACCGCCCAAGAATTTTTCAAGACGAGCGCGTTGTTTGTTCAACAATGCAACTTCTTTCTTAGGAAGGACTTCAAAAGTTCCATCTTCTTCCATGCGTTTGATTTCTTTCAAACGAGCGATACGTTTTTGGATTGTTCCCCAGTTAGTAAGAGTTCCACCCAACCAACGGTGGTTGATGAAGTATTGACCTGCACGAACAGCTTCTTCTGCAACAGCATCAGCAGCTTGTTTCTTAGTACCTACGAACAAGATGACTGCATCGTTTGCAGCTGCATCACGCATGAAGTCGTATGCTTGGTCTGCATATTTTACAGTTTGTTGCAAGTCGATAACGTGGATTCCGTTACGTTCTGTGAAGATGTACTTAGCCATCTTAGGGTTCCAGCGACGAGTTTGGTGACCGAAGTGTACACCAGCCTCAAGAAGTTGTTTCATTGAAATTACTGCCATGAGTAGTTTCTCCTTTTTTGTTTTTTTCTCCTCTCTCAGACGTCAACTTGCAGCACGACCACAAGGGCAACGGTGCCACAATGGATCCGAGATGAGTATTTGCTGTCTTAGACAACTCTATAAGTATAGCAGAAATCCCTAGAATTCGCAAGCTATTTGAGAGATTTTTTCAATCCCTACGATGAAATGGTTTTCTAAAGTTGTTTGACGTAAAAAGTTTTTCTTGACCTATCTTTATTTTTAGGTTACAATATTATATGTTATGGCGGTATAGCCAAGTGGTAAGGCACGGCTCTGCAAAAGCTTGATCGTCGGTTCAAATCCGTCTACCGCCTTGATAATAAAATTTTTTATCATCTTTTATCTTTTAAAAATTCCCCTAGCAATAGGGGGTTTTTTTGTTGCCATTTGCTCCTTTCCTTGATTATTGATATAATAAAACCTCGCCTGATTGGCGAAGCACATTAGAAAGGGTATTTATGAAAAACATTCGTTTCTTTGCGATCGGCCTTCTTTCACTAGTGACACTAGCCGCTTGCTCACCTGCCAATTCTGCGCAACCAGCAAAAACAGCTTCTAGCTCTAGAAAACCGATCAAACAATCTTCTACCAAAACATCATCTAGTAAATCGTCGAGCACTTCTTCAGACAGCAGTAGCTCAGATGATTTTTCAGGCCGCTTCAGCTTGGATCCAGATGATGGCGCATCTCTCCAATATGTGCCAGGAGCTGCATCCATTCCTGAGATCGAAAAGCTCAAGAACCTCCACCCTACCACCGGTTTTGTATTGAGAACCGAAGATGGACAAGAGGTTGGTGGGCCAAAAGAAAGAAGCAGTTACGATGACGTAGTTGCAGCCTTTGGTCAACCCGTAAGTAGTACAGACAGTGCGAATCCTGGCGATGGGGTCAATGTTTGGGCAACAGACAATGGCGATATCATGGCTTTCTTCCGCAATAATGTGTTAACAGATATCACCTTCCGACTAAGAGGAGGCGATGCCAACCACCAATCTACTGGCAGCATTTCCAAATCCGATACACCAAAAACGGCCCTCGAACGTCTCGGAAAACCCTATGCTATTATGCGTTCAGAAAATGGGACCAGCTATGTCTATAAAGATAGCAACGGAGATGAATCTAGCTTCTCTACACAAGGCAATAAGATCTTCAATGTTACGTCTACTGCAGAAACCAAGCAGTTAAAAAAGATCACTGGCCTGGATAAAAATCAATAATAAGCAATCAAAAGAGGCTGGGACAAAAGTCCTAGCCTCTCAATTATTTTTGGATTGTCGAGCAAGACGCAGTGGTTGAGTGGGCTCTACTACGCTGATTTCATCAGATTTTACAGCCCTACTCAACTGTGCGGAGGTGGGACGACGAAATCGAATTCTAACGAATTACCGATTTCTGTCCCACTCTCTCTTTCTTACAATTCAGCAATTTGGTTCAAATTCACTTCTGCAACCGTATCGTTACCGAACATAGAAATGACCATTTTGACCTTGTTGTTATCAATTTCAGTGATCTTACCAGTATAGTCTGTGAAGGCACCGTCGATGATACGAACTGTATCGCCTACCTTGACATCCAAATCAAACTCTTGAACGGTTTGACCCATAGAGAGCAAGATACTGCGGATTTCTTCTTCCAACAATGGAGTTGGTTTTGAACGGTTTCCGTGGGATCCAACGAAACCAGTAACGTTCGGGGTATTCCGGACAACAAACCAAGCTTCATCTGTCATGACCATTTCGACCAAGACATAACCTGGGAAGCGGTTTTCTTCGATTTCTTTTGTTTTACCGTTTTTCTCAACTTGTACGGTTTGAGTTGGAATCTCTACGCGCAAGATGTTTTCTAACATATTATAAGTTTGCGCACGTTGCAAAAGATTCTCTTTTACCTTGTTTTCATATCCTGAGTAGGTTTGTAGTACAAACCAGCCTTTATCAAAACTGTCCATTTGGGCATCCTTTCTTTCTGTTTAGCCTGCTCGAGCTTTTGTGAACATACTAAAAAAAGCCTCTTGGCTTTCCTTTTCCTAGCTTCATTATACCACATTTTGCCGGAATGCAAAGAGGTTTGCTGATTTATTTTTAAGAAAAGGCCATAAAAAGCAGGACCCTTGGGATCCCGCCTGGCTTCTTTTCTTAAAAGAAATTGATCATGTGCAATAGGCCACGTGCAATGACTTTGTCGAACAAATAAATCAATGCAACAAAGAAAGCGGTGTACTCAATCACTGAGATAAAGTTTTTCCATCTTTCCTTGCGATTTGGCCAAGTTGTATCTTTTAGTAAGACGAAAATATCTTTAATGAATTTCACAACTCTCTCCTATCGTGTTTCTTTATGGATGGTATACTTGCTGCAATGTTTGCAGAATTTATTGACTTCTAGACGTGTTGGTTTTGGCGTCCCACTCAACTTAATGGAGTAATTGCGTGACCCACAAACCGTACACGCTAGACTTGCTTTTTTTAATGCCATAACGCCTCCGTTCACCCCATTATAGCAAGTTTTCCACGTTTTGACAAGGACAGAAAATCTACTGTTAATAAAAAAGCAAATCTAAAGCGTTATCACTCTGGTTTTTTCCTCATTTTTGGTAAAATAAAACAAAAGGAGACGAATATGAAAAGTGATAACTTAAAAGAAAGTAGAAATATCGAAGACCGTCGAGGGCAAAGTTACTCCCAGTCTTCAGGCAACAGTAACCTTGGCGGGGGCATTTTACAAATTTTGCTATCGCCTGGTAGCTTCAAGAGTAAGATCATCATCATCCTTGTCATGGTCCTTCTAGGAGGGGGAGCTAGCCTTGGGGGCCTCTTTGGAAATGGGACTTCACAACCTTACCAGTCCACCCAAGTCACGCGCACCAATAAGACCCATGTCGACGATGCAGACGCCCAGTTCGTCAGCAAAGTCCTTGGGACAACAGAAGATCATTGGCACAAGGTCTTTCAAGCAGAAGGACGGACCTACCAGGAGCCCAAACTAGTCTTCTATACTGGACGGACAAAGACAGGCTGTGGAGTTGGGCAAGCATCGGCTGGTCCCTTCTACTGTCCAACCGATAAGAAAATTTATTTGGATATGAGTTTCTACAAGGAATTGACCACCAAATACAAGGCTAGTGGCGACTTTGCCATGGCCTACGTCATCGCCCATGAAGTCGGCCACCACGTACAAAATGAGCTGGGAATCCTTGGCAAATACCACCGTATGCAGCAAGGACTTTCTGAAAAGGAAAGGAATGCCATCAGCGTCCGCATCGAGCTGCAAGCAGATTACCTAGCAGGTGTCTGGGCCCGCTCCATTCAAGACCGAAACCTTTTGGATATCGGTGATATCGAAGAAGCCATGAATGCGGCCCATGCAGTCGGTGACGACACTCTCCAAGAGCAAGCATACGGCTACTCGGTGCCAGATAGTTTTACCCACGGGACTTCGGAGCAACGCATGCGCTGGTTCAAACGAGGCTACCAGTACGGGGATCTCCAACACGGCGATACCTTTAGCTTGTCAGATAGTGAACTCTAATTAAAAACGATTCAGAAGAATTTCTGAATCGTTTTTTTGATTAGAAACCAAGCCAACCTTTAAAGGTATCCCAAGCATTTTTCGCTTTTCCTGGGATATCGGCCTCGTCGATTGCTTTTTTCGCATCATCGACCATATTTGACGCCTTTTCTTTGACATCCTCAAAGAAACCTTTGTCTTCTTTGCTGTCTGTTTCTGTCGTTTCTTCTCCGACTGGCGCAATGCCATTTTCAGCATAAGAGTTCTTCACCGAATCAAACTGAGTACCGTCTGTATAAGGCAGGACACTGTTGGCAACATTGCGGAAGATCTCTGACGCCGTTCCGGCACTACTATCGGTCAGGTAATGACCTTCATCGGTCGTTGGGAAACCAAGCCATTGACTGATGACCACATCTGGCGTGTATCCGATCACCCATTGGTCTCCAGAGAGGTCCTTGTTAAAGCTGGTCTCTGTCGTACCGGTTTTCCCAGCCATGGTATAGCCATAAGGCGC